>JAKSAU010001020.1 GCA_022361535.1 Desulfobacterales bacterium | reverse complement strand
TCGATATTAAATACAACTCCGGCAAGCGTATCTTCAGCGAGCAGCCGGAGAAATGGGAAACCATCGACAAGCATGTGATTCACTTCGTCGGCCGAAAGCCATGGCTGGGTGGCGAAGACGGATATGACGCATTGGAAAAGATCTGGTTCGAAATATATCATCGCTGACAACACCTGAAATATCCCGAGAGCGCATCCATCCGGCAGTATACCGAATCGAAGAGATTCTTCCTGAAAAATGAAACTTATCAGTCTTGATAATTTAGCGAAAAGAACACGTGAGGCCAGCGGGGAAGGAAAGTCGGTTATTTATTGCCACGGCGTTTTCGATCTCCTGCATATCGGTCATATTCGCTACCTGGAACAGGCGCGGAAGATGGGAGATATTCTCGTGGTCACGCTGACGCCGGATCGATACGTGGACAAGGGGCCGCACCGACCGGCCTTTAACGAAAGCCTGCGAGCCGAGGCGCTGGCGTCCCTGGATTGTATCGATTATGTCGCCGTCAACAAGTGGCCCACAGCCGAAGAGTCCCTGCGGTTGCTGAGGCCCCATGTCTATGTCAAGGGAAGTGAATTCAAGGAGGTATCAGACGATCGTACCGGGAAAATGGCCAGGGAGCTGGCTGTCGTGGACGAGATCGGCGCCCGGTTGGCCTTTACGGACGATATCGTCTTCAGTTCCAGCAACCTTATCAACCGATATTTCAACAATCTGCCGCGCGAACAGCATGAGTATTTACAGCTTTTTCGAAAACGCTACAGCCTCGATCGGATCTTGTCCCAACTGGATAAGATGAACCGGTTGAATGTATTGGTAGTGGGGGACACGATCCTGGATGAGTATTTATATTGCGACGCTATCGGCAAGTCGTCAAAGGACCCGGTTCTGGCGGTAAAATACCAGAGTCGAGATCTGTTTGCCGGGGGGGTTCTGGCCGTGGCGAATCATGTCGGCGCGTTTACGGACAAGGTGGACCTGCTGACGGTGATTGGCGATCAGGACCCGCATGAAGAATTTATTCGAGCGAATCTGTCGCCATCGGTGACGCCCCGTTTTT
>JAKSAU010000826.1 GCA_022361535.1 Desulfobacterales bacterium | reverse complement strand
TGTGTTGTTGATATCATGGAAAAAGACCCGATCCATGTTCAGCCAAAACTGCTCCTGGGTAATATCTTGAGCATAGAACATAATCCATTCGTTGCCGTCAACAGTGATTGGTTTTGCCCGAACCTGCAGGCAAAGATCGGAAATAATTCCTTTATGGTCGGAGACCAGGGCACAGATCTGCTGATCTTCTTTTTTGTGATTGATGGCAGTCATCATGGCGATGGCCGCACCACAAGATGCACAATGCTCTGTGGTACCACACCCTGCAGGCTCTTTAAATGCATGGACACAACTTAGGCTTTCCCCAAGCCTTAACCCTAAAACTTCTTCAACGTCTGTGATTCCCAATTCTTCTAAAAACACATGGTTCAAAGCAACGATCTGGCGGTCATGGTTTAAAACAACAAGGATACCTGAAGCCGTCTCAAGGACAGCATTCATTACCTCACTGTTGCTTATGTCCTTGATCTGATTCTTAATTTGGCGTCGTTCTGTGCGTTTGGCAGGGGCAAAAAATGTATCCATGTTTCTATTCTCATAAGCGGTTCGTTTAAGAAAAGACAAAGTGTGTAGATGATAAATAGCACGTTTATATGTGTCAATAAAAAATGGGAAAACATCTGTTTATAAATATAAAAACAGACATACAAATATTTACACTAACAGCTTTTTTAAAGCCTGCCTGATGCTTTTACGTTAAGATATTCATTTACAAGCTTTGCCGGTAATGATTCAGCCAGGGTATTGATTGGGATGATGCCATGATGAGATAAGAATTTGTGATTTTTTTTCTGTCGTTCAACATAATCTGTCACTGAATGGTACAATACTGCAGAATCAAGATCTGTGATGTCCTGGGCCAGGGTTTCGTCAATGCTTTTTTCGCGCAAATCTGCCAAAACAACCAAATGTCTTTTCTTTAATACCTTTACGGCCCTGATAAGATCATCGTAATCTTCATCGCGTGTATTTGTTAAAATGATTACCAGTGATCTTTTTTTCTGTAAAGAAGCCAGGCTTTTTGCTGCTGCTAAATAATCTGCCGCATCCATGGTGGGGTGCAGGGTATAGACCTGGTTTAATATATGCCGAATCGTATTGGCGTTTTTTTTCGGGGGTAACCATTTTTGAATACCGCCAAACGTCATAAATCCTACGGCATCGTCTTGCTTTAATGCCACATGGCATAAAAGAAGCATTGCATTTAAAGCCTGGTCAAAATGGGTATCTTTATTATCGGCGTGGCGCATTCTTCTGCCGCAATCAAGTAGAAAAAGAACCTGCTGATCTCTTTCATCCTGGTATTCTTTTGTAATCAGTTTAAGATACCTGGACGTCTTATTCCAGTCAATTTGCCTGAACGGATCTCCGGATCTATAATCCCGCAATTGATGAAAGTCATTGCCCTCTCCGCGCCGCTGCTTTTTAATGATACCGATCTGGCTTAAGCGGTTGTCCGTTGCAAGCAATGTATACTTTTGGATTTGTCTGAAATTTGGAAGAACCTTAATCGCTTCTTCCTGTCCTACAGTTTTTTTGTGCCACCATAATGTTAGAGGAGAAAGAATCAATATATCAATTTTACCAAAGGCCATATCTCCCTTTTTATACGGCCTGATTTCATAATACGTTTTTAGCCTCTTGCCCGGAGGTAATTGAGATTCTAATGGAAGGTGTTCGCAGTCGCATGAGATAGGGTGGTTGTCATGGGCTTTTATTCGAATAACCCGTTTTTCAAGATTTTTGAACTCCAGTGCAACTTTGGACCAGACACCAACGGGTAAAGAGTGCCTTACGGTTCTTTTTAGTTCAATTTCAGGCAGCCGTTTTCCAAGATAATAATCCAGGCAGAAGATGCCAGCCAGGACTGATGCACAGACTTTCCACACCACAGCAACACTGTCATAAAAAGATGCGAATCCTGCAAAAACAGTTATGAGTATTAAAACGATTATGCTGTTTTTCGATGGTCTCATAGCCTTGGGGCTTCCACGGAATCCAAAATATCCTTTAATACATCGTCCGGCTGATAGCCTTCTATCTCAAGATCGGTAGTCAGTTTAACCCTGTGGCGCAATACTGCTGGTGCAATGACTTTAATGTCATCAGGAGTGACAAACGAGTTACCGTTTAACAATGCATTACCTTTGGCTGCCCGCAAAAGTGCCAGAGATCCTCGCGGACCAGCCCCGATATCAATACCCGACCATTCACGGGTTGCCCTTACGATTTTCACAGCATAATCAATGATTGCTTCATCTGTTTTTAAGGCAGCGGTCACTTTTTGAAGTTTTAGTACGGAATCATTATCCAGCACCTTTTCAATACCTGATACATCAAGCTTATCACCGACAGATTGGCTTGTGATTTTTTTAACAATAGCTGCTTCACTTTCCATATCAGGATAATTGATAAATATTTTCAGAAGGAACCTGTCAAGCTGAGCCTGGGGCAGGGGATAGGTTCCTTCATGCTCGATGGGGTTCTGGGTCGCAAGCACTAGAAACGGCGGTTTGAGTAGATACGATCTGCCCTCAATGGTAACCTGGTGTTCCTGCATTACCTCTAAAAGGGCTGACTGGGTCTTGGCAGGTGCGCGGTTGATTTCATCGGTAAGTAGAAAGTTTGTAAACACCGGCCCTTGGCGAACTTTGAATGTGTTTGTTTTCATTTCAAACATTTCATGGCCGCAAATGTCTGACGGCATCAGGTCCGGTGTGAACTGCACCCGCCTGAAATGGGCACTAACAGATGCGGCAATACTTTTTACCAATAAGGTTTTACCAAGCCCGGGAACACCTTCCACTATCGCATGTCCGCCAGCCAGCATGGCAATGATTACTTCTCTTACAACATTGCCCTGACCGATAACGGTATTGTTTATTTCTGTTTC
>JAKSAU010000143.1 GCA_022361535.1 Desulfobacterales bacterium | reverse complement strand
TCATCGAGCTGGGCAGCCATTTAGATCTTGCAGCCCAGAACGGAGAATATGCAAGGCTTTTGGAAAAAGAGAGGATCAGCTAAAAGTGCTAAAGTTTAAAAACTTGGAGATATCTGACATTTCCTGTCAGATATCTCCAATACTTTGGATTTTTCCAGAATAAACTTAATTCGGTATAAAATGGTATCTTAATCCATATCAAGACTTGGTTTGTCTAATCCCTTATTTATAGGAGACTACGATTTTTCCATCCATCCTTTGTTGAAATTTGCAACAGTAATTTGATTTTCAGAAATTACTTATTATATCAAATCCAGATTTTCATAATTTTTTGTTATTACAATAATACCATAAAAATATTGTACTTTATTTTATAATTAATTGAGTACTTTTTTCCCCAATTGCAAAATATTATCTATATATAGATGTATCCCCCCAATCGCCTCCTGCATTTTGTATTGGCTCATTTATTGCATACATAGCGCACAAAGAATAAAGCCTTGAGTATGCTAATGTTTATCAAAAAAATAATTTAAATAGTAACCAAATTGAATATATAAAAACTATTCACAAATTTGTTTAAGGAGAATTCATGAAAAAACTAATATTTTCTCTAATTACCCTTTTAGCCCTACCTCTTTCTGCAGATTCAGCACCTATTTTATTTACTCTTGAAGGGAAAATCACTGGCATTTACGATAATGGTACCAACCTTACAAATGGATATCATGTTGATGAAACTATCAATTATTTACTTTCAATCGATATGGACAAAAAAGGAACTTTTTCATCAGTGAATGGAACGGTCACCGAGCTTTTGAATCCTGCACCATATTCTTATGACATGCCTACGGTTATAGATAGTTACGGCCATTCAGAACACGATGGAGATCCCAAATTTTACACATGGGGGGAAGACCATCACAAAGAAACGAGAACTGTATATGAGAAATATGGTTTTGCTGAACTTCAACAATCCTTAATGGACGGTACGAACGGTACTCTACCAGAGCAAAATTATATCCATGAAGAAAAAATACAGAGTGTTCACCAAACAGATCGCTATTACGTAGTTGACGATGATTTTAGTGACCCTAATTATTGGCTTTTTGAAACAACGCCTCCCTCCACTTCTGAAGCCACTCGGATAGATGTGTACGCCAATGATGGAGGATACGATGGAACAACTGTGTTTTCACTCAGTGGAATGACTTTATCAGAAATTGCTGTAGGTACAACCGTCACCGCATTTGAGAATGCCTTCATTTTTTTACCCAACAATGATATCTTAGGCGCTGTTATCTACTCCGAATTAACAGTGTCTAAAATTCAATATGGCGTTGGTCTGCCTATACAAACAAACCAAACTCCAGAGCCATCCACAATTATCTTATTCGGTTTTAGTTTACTGAGTTTAGCAGGGGTTCAAAGACGTATAAATCATTAACCAGTTTCAGAAGTTAATTAAAGGCCCTGTTAAATTTCCTTTTCAGGATAATGAAAACGAAGAAATATAGATTATTAAGTTGAATATCTTGACACTGTCCGTAAAATCATAGCCAGACCTCTAAAGCTAAAAACTATGTCAGGTAAGTTTTGCCTCTTCCTGGCTGCAGACAGCAAAGCCTTTTTTCTTTTTCGCACGGTACATGGCTTTATCCGCTTCTTTGACCAGGGCATCTGCATCCAAGGGTGCTTCAGGGGTAGATTCGGCAATCCCAATGCTGCATGCCACACCTGAATCTCCTAAGTCTTCTTTGAGGATTTCACAAATCCTGGCCGCAACCTTTTTTCCCTGGGCTTCAACACTCTGAGGCAGGATCACACAGAATTCATCTCCACCATACCGGGCCGTGATTTCATCTTCCCTTGTAACCTGTTTAACTGCAAGGGCCGTTCTCTTGAGTATTTCATCTCCAACCTGGTGGCCCTGGGTATCATTTAGCCGTTTGAATCCGTCCAAATCAAAATAAAGCAAGGTTACAGAGTGATTCAACCGGTTGCTGCGAATCAACTCCCGCTTGAGTTCTTTATAAAACGCATGCTGGTTTAGCAGACCGGTTAGCCCGTCGTGACGGGCTTGTTCAGCCAGTTTTTTGGTACGGCTGGCAACGGTTTCTTCAAGGGATTGGGCATACTTTGCCAATTTATCGCGGCTGTGACGGGCGTCATCCATAAGACTTTCAATATAGGTATCCACAATCAGGCTCAGATCAAATGTGATGATCTTATCCAGTGCATCAATCCCAGAGGAACAGCTTTCACACTGCTTGTTCGCCCCCTGGATCACCACTTCCTGTAAAATGGTTTTCATGTGATGGACCGCTGCAATATAATACATCGGATTCAAACCGATGCGGCGGTGAACCACGCCAACCCTTAGCCTTGAATGGACATACTCTTGCTCATATTCCCCTTCAAACAGGGTTACTATATAATTTCTCTGGTAATTTTTTAGGCGGGACAAGGTGCCTGAATCCCCAATGAGCCGATCCATCTCATCAAACTGCAGGATCTTTTCGTAAAAGGCCTCCACCACGACTTCAATGGCATCTGCCACCTTGGGCTTGAGTCCTGCCAGGGTCTTGACATCATCTTCGTTAAATCCTAAAAGCGCTTTTCGTTCCCGGATTTCCCGGTTAGATATTTTCATCTGCTCAAGCAGGCTTTGTTCTGTTCGCTGCATCACTTAGTTTATCCTTTTTCAGCATCTGCATCAGTCGCTGGGCTTAGCTTGTTTTTTTTAGGGGCAAGTTCCCGGTAAAGGGTAATGGAAAAGCGGGTACCTTTTCCCGCCTCAGAATCCACATATAAATTTCCACCGTGTTCGTTTATGATACCATACACAACGGATAATCCAAGGCCTACGCCTTTTCCCTTTTTCTTGGTGGTAAAAAAAGGTTCAAATATTTTAGGAATGGTATCCTTATCAATGCCTGGTCCCGTATCTCCTACAACCAATCCCACAGCCTTTTCCATAGGCTTTTCAAAAGTATTTATGGTCAGGCAACGTTCCGGGCTTTGAGCCATGCTTTCCACGGCGTTGGATATCAGGTTCATTAGCACCTGCTTGATCTGGTCTTCTGACCCTGATATCAAGGGCAAGTTATGGGCCAGTTCCTCCTTCACCCGAATCCGGTTTATTTTCATCAGGTTGGAATTGAGGATCAGTACCTGATCTATGAGCTCGTTTAAATCAAACTTGACCACCTCGATCTTGGACTGCCTGGAAAAGACCAGAAGATTGCTCACAATCCGCGAAATCCGCCGCGTCTCGGTCTCCATCAAATCTAAGTATTGGCTAAAGACTTCTGTATCGTCCCCCTTTACACCATCTTCCTCTATAATCCGTTTTGATAACATGACCAGATTCAAAATACCTGCCACAGGATTATTGATCTCATGTACAACTGAAGAGGCAAGCTTGCCCAATGACGCCATTTTATCCTTATGCAGCAAACGTTCATGGGTTTCTTTGAGTTGCTGGGTGCGCTCTTCCACCATCTTGACCAGCCGGGACTGAACCCCTTTTTCATCTTGTCTGCGCTTGGTTATATCTCTACTGATCTCGATGAATTTGGAAATCTTCCCTTTTTTCTCCCATATCGGAAAAATTGTCAGCTCTGTATACCTTGGTTTTCCGTCAGCCCCCAGGCGGGTCAATTCCACCTGGCAATGCCTCCGGGTCCGGATCACCTCATCCAAAGGGCACCTTTCATGACAATTGCTGCTTTTCCGGGTCACTTCCTGGAACACATCATAACATTTGCGACCGATCACATCTTCCCTGCGGTAATTCATATGCTTTAAAAACGCATCGTTCACCACCTGGATTTCCCGGTCAGGAGAAATAATTAAAATAAAATCCCGGATACCGTTGAGAATGGTATCCATTTCATCTTTGGGCAGGGTCATGGCACCTCCTTTGAGAAGGCAGTAAATAGAAGAAAATACAACTCATTTTTACCATATTCACATGGGTCGTGTCCAAGAAAAACTTGCAAACGCTAAACTATAACCATATGATCTCGCCATTGCCATATTTTTCTTATACAGATATGGTGTTGGAAACCACAACTTGACTGTTGTAAAAACCTACACAGCCTCAAAAGTGACGTCTATCAAGTCATTTAATCAAAAGTTACCTAAAAGCTAAGTAATCAACTGTTGAATTCTTCAACAGTGCATAGAGATCAAGTCCGGTACCATACCAGGCCAAAAAGCATGAAAACCCTTTAAGAAAGGGTTTTCAAAACTATTATGAGGCAGTTGGTATCCTTTTTGCTCTTATAGATTGCCAGGAGGAACAACTTAACCCATTTCAATTTAAGGAGGCGATTATGACTACGCTGGCAAAAGAAAGAAAGGCTGTTACAAGTCCCTGCATCTGGATGCAGGCTGGTGTTGCAAAGAAAAAAAGCTGCAACAACTTTTATGACTGCACCACGTGCAAGTATGATACGGCAATGGCTAAAGCGGCCTCCACAGGAAAGCACATGTCCTGGCAGGATGCCATGCGGCAGTATGATTCCAAGGACAGGACCTGCCGTCACGCCCTCACCGGACGGACCGGGCACAGGGTATGTCCCATGAACTATAATTGCGATCACTGCGATTTTGACCAGACATTTGAAGAGGCCATGTCTATTGGTGCTGTTCCTGTTGTTGGGCAATACACTGATATCAAGGGATTTAGACTGCCTTTAGGCCACTATTTCCATATGGGCCACACCTGGGCACGGATTGAGGACGGCGGCATAATCCGCATTGGTATGGATGATTTTTCATTCAAGGTATTGGGTAATCCTGACCGGATGGAGCTTCCCCTTATGGGTCAGGAATTGAATCATGGCCGTGCCGGCTGGGGCATGGGTCGCAAGGATCATTTTGCAGATGTCCAATCCCCAATCAATGGCGTCATCACAAGTGTGAATCCTGCCCCCATGAAAGATGCAGGCCGGATCAGCGATGATCCATATACTGACGGTTGGTTGTTTACCGTGCACAACAATGACTTGAAAGGTGCGGTAAAACCGTTGATGGATGATGAAAAAAGCCCTGTATGGCTGGACAGTGAAGTCACTGGGTTAGAGCAGATGATTGAAGATGTGGCAGGACCGTTGAGCACTGACGGTGGTACCCTGACCCGGGATGTATATGGCAACCTGCCCGGGCTTGGCTGGGACAACCTGGTCAACCGGTTCCTTGGCACCTGATTCAAAGATGCAACACCCAAAAAGGAAAAGCAAGGCATGTAAAAACCATCCAAACTGATTCATTTGCCTGACTCATTTATTCCTTGCTTTTCCTAAGGAGACCCTGCCATGAAACAGACATATTCAATGGTAATAAACAACGAAAAAACAACTTCTGCCTGCTTGTGGATGCAGGCAGGGGTGGTGGCAAACAAACCCTGCTTTAAAGATTTTGAATGTAATGACTGCAGATTCGACCGGGCCATGACACGGGTCTGCCGGGAAAATGAAGAAGCCCGAAAGACACAGTCCTTAACCGGAAAAAAATCAGATGCGTTCATATTCTGGCAGGACAAGCTCAATTGTCAGCCGTTATCCAGGCGGCCCTGTATCCACCACATGAAAGGCCGGATTGATTTTAAGGCCTGCACCAAATCCTACCACTGCATTGACTGTGAATTTGACCAATATTTCCAGGACAGCTTTAAAGTGTATGCGCGTGTTGAGGAAATAAACTTTGACAAAATAAAAGGGTTTTCTTTGCCTGCCGGATTTTACCTGGCTAAAAACCATATCTGGATAAAAATAGAAGGTAACGGCATGGTCAGCATGGGCATTGATGATTTTGCAGC
>JAKSAU010000638.1 GCA_022361535.1 Desulfobacterales bacterium | reverse complement strand
GAACTCCAGGAAAAAATGCAGGATCTGACCGGTTTTCTCTTTAATACAGACGCTTAAAACTGCTTTGTTGTTATTGTAAAACACCTGAATTCATCTGATTCAGTGTATCTAATTTTATTCTGCTTTACTCTTATTACTCCCCCGCTTAACCTAACCCAAAAGTTGCTGCTGATGTGAATACGGGCTATTTTGAAGGATAAGCTGTATGCCTTCCTTGCGCTCGTTGTTGATCACAAGAGGAGCCATAAAGTTAGCTGTCATCTTTTCCGGACTTCCATGGGGAATTGTAACGATAACAAAACAGGTAATTCCGTCCTTTTCAAAATCCCAGTCAATGGTTTTTTCAAAATCCTTTTCTTCAAGGGTATATTCCGGGTAAACCTTTACCGGATCTAGTACCACAAATGCCAGGTTAGGGTCGTCCACGCATTGAAAAAGAAAGAAAGGGGCTGTTTCTTCTTTTTGGAGGACTACGTATCGTTTTTGGTCTTTGAACCCGGGAATACCCGTTGGCATATTGATAATTTTTTCTTCATCAATATTTACTTCCCCGAATTGTCTTGTCTTGATATTCATTACCCTTTTCCAGACTCCTTGTTGCCGATCAGTTTAGCCGCTCTTGTAATATCGTTTTTCTCTCCCTTGGATGAAAGAATATTTTCCCTTTGAATGGATTCAAACACTTCCTGTCTGAGAACAGACACTTCCCGCGGGGCATCAATACCGATCCGGATACTATTTTTTCCGGTTTCGACCACCTTGATGATTATATCGTCACCAATAACGATGCTCTCACCGATTTTTCGCGTTAAAATAAGCATAATTTACATAAAATCCACCAGGCTGACGTTAATAATCTTAGCAGTAGAATTCAAAGAGGCTTCATAAGCGGTCTGTATAGCTGTCAAATTCATGGTCGCCTCAATATAGTCCGCATCCTCAATCATGGATTTACGTTCCGTCAGACTGTTTGTACTTTCTAATATAACCTGCTGGCTGACCTCCAGCCTGTTGTACTTGATACCAGTATCGGACAATGTTGATGTCATACTGTTATAGTGGTTATCAAGCCGTGTCAGGGTTCTCTGGATACCGTCCACATCATCCGACGCAAGATAATCTTTCAGGTCAAACAGTGTCTCAAAAATCCCCCAGGTGGCCGGATCGCCCTCTATGGGTGTGGCTGAAACATCCTTTTCATTAAATCCAAGCTCCTGTGCCGCACTTGAAGCTGCGTCCGTTCCGGTTTCCCACAACAACTGAAAATCTTCCAACTTGCGTCCCAGTGTGCCGTCTTCTTCAATACTAAACTTGTGACTGTTATAATCATATGTGACATCATAGTCAACCCTGTTGCCATCCAGAGCCGATGCATCCTCAAGGGCATCTTCCACAGCCCTTGCAAAACT
>JAKSAU010001070.1 GCA_022361535.1 Desulfobacterales bacterium | reverse complement strand
ACGGCAACAGCTGTTGATATTTCATACTCAAAAGAAAACAAACCTGTGGTGTCGCTGAATGCAGAATCATCTCTGCCATTTAATATTGAGGCCGATTTTTTATGCATGGCAGTTGGAATTAATGCAGGTAAAGGGGGTGCGATCTCATATCCCTTAAAAGCGTTTCAACGGCTTAATTCAAGTTATGTTCCTGTCCGAACCCGGCCGGCATTGATCTTTGAACTTAAACCTGGATCACGGTATTTGAAAAAATATCTGGATCAGGAACTTTACATTATTGTTTCAGGGTCTAAAAAACTGGATATTGACCATGCAGCCCTTGTGCCTAAAAGATCATACCTAACTGTAGCCCTTATGGGGAAAAGCATTGACCAGGCAAATTTTCCACATGATACAGATGCCATTATAAAGCAATTTTTCACCCTTAAAAGTGTCAGGCAGGTACTTCCTGGTATAACGCCTCAATCCTGTCCTATTTCATGCTCGTGTAATCCGTTAATGGCAATATCGCCTGCCCGCAACCCCTTTAACCAAAGGATCGGTCTGGTTGGAGACGCAATAGGGGCAAGACTATACAGGGACGGGCTTTATTCTGCATTCATAATAAGCCGGAACCTTGCCCATACGGTTCTGTACAGCGGGGTAGATAAAAAGAGCCTGGCTCCGGCTTATGCTGCTGCAAGGAAGTGGCTGTATAAAGACAATCTCTATGGAAAAATGCTTGTGGGCCTGATGCAAACTGCGTTGAAATCCCCTTTTTTCAGCAGGGTACTGTATCAAACCTTTGCCACAGAGATGAAGTTTAAACGCATGGATCAATGGCCCGTCGGCAGCATGCTTTGGGAAATCGGGAGTAGCCCCAAGGAATACAGACTAGTGTTCAAACGCCTTTTATCCGGGAGTGTCTTGGGCTCTTTGGCCAGGGGAATAGTAAAAACGCTGCGAAATATGGCGGTAGAGCGTTTTTTTAACTTGAAATGGGGAACCCATGGTCGTTATCCTGCTGTTGTGATCAAGGAAAAACGTGATTATATCAAATTTTCAGTTTCAAAACCCCTTGGGATTATTCTTGATAAGAAACCACAAATGGAGCGAATGTATGCAGTCAAGATCCGCGCATCTGGCCAAACTATATTTAATGAATTGGGACGGTTTGGAGAGCCTGATTCTAGTTTTCTAAGGCTCAGGTTTGTCGATGTTAAACGAATCTTTGGGGGGGCCAATGAAAAGGGAGCAGTCATTCGTTACAGCCCGTCCTTTTTACCTCTTTTTATGGATATAAGCTTGGTTCAACGTATTGGAAATAAAGCTTTGGTTTATGAACCCTCTTCTTTGTTTACACATAATGGCAAGCTGGTTTTTGACATCACGCCAACCCGTGACGGGAACAATCGCCTGGTGGTCTATACTGCATTTGATTATAAAAAAGGACGGACGTCTGTATCCAGGACATTTTGGTTTGTGTTCAAGCACCTGTTTCCGGATTTTGCCCATGATGTGGTTTGGAACCATGCCGTCTGCACCATCAAGGCTGAAGCAGAACAACACGAAAAGGTCTTAGTCGATGAAAAAAACGGATTGATCGGTTAAGTTGTTAAGAACCCCCGAAGAAACACTGCCCATCAGCCAGCGCTTAATACCTGAAAGACCCCGTTTACCCATTACAATGGTACCGTATTGTCCTTTCTGGATTATGGGCATGACAGCGGAAACCACATCCTTGTTTGATCGTATGACGGTTAGCGGAATCTTGCTGTCTAATCCGGTTATATGCTTGGCCTCTTTCCATGAATGTTCTTGATTTGCTTTATCTTGTTTCACATGCAGAAAATCAAAGGAAAAATCAGGTTGGGCCATCAGTGTCTGTTTTAGAAAGCAAAGAACAAGCAGAGTTGTTTCGGAAAGATCAACCAATACAAGTATTCTTTTTCGGACAGAGCCGGTATTCAATAGAGCTGTCATTTTACCTTGAAGCTTGTAAAGCATTCTTGCCCGCCAGGGGTGGGCCGGATTGGCAGCCAAAAAGATCCGGCTGTGACCGCCGTCCTCTATTTGTTTGAGGATCGCAGATTCCCAAGCATTTTCCGGTAAAAATGCTGTGGACACTTTCATTTTATCCTGATGAGACAAAGCATGGACTCCGAGCTGGTTCAGGATGTCCTCTTTTGATGGTTCGATATCAGATGGCCCGGATGATTCTTTTAAAATTAACAGGGTAGAGCCGGGCTGGTTTCTTTTACCTTGGGCTAATAATGGGAAAAAAAATTTGAAAACATCTATGTCTTTTAAGTCTGATATCACCCATAAGGCTCTTGTATTTCGTGTCAGCAATTTATGCTCAAGCCGGGTTCTCATTTTTTCCCACCTGGTCCATTGGGTGCAGGTAAACCCCTGTTCCAATACCACCTGTTTTAAGCATGCATTGCAATTGATGCATGGAATGAGTCGTTTTTCTGGAGTAACAGCTTTTTTCAGCCATTGGGTATCAGCCCTTAAGGGCCGGCCAAGGCCGACCAGGTCAGCAGCCTCATTTTTAATAAGCGACTCTGCACAGGATGGGGTTGTAATCCGTCCCGAGATAATAACAGGTGTGTTTATTTGACTTTTTAGCTGTGCGGTATCTTTTTGTAAATAAGCCCGAGCAGCCATTTTTTTTGCCACATCAGGTGAAAATAATGAATTATAACTTGCAGCTGATGTTGATATATATGCTGCCCCCTCTTTTTCTAATTGTTTTGCAAAAACAGTGGCCTGTTCGGGATTAATGCCCAAAGGAACCCACTCCCTTAAAACAAGCCTGTAGCCTATGGGAAAATCATTGGGTACCCGATTTCTTATTGTTTTAAATACGGCAAGGGGAAATGTAGAGCGCAAGTCAATATCCCCCCCATACTCTTTTGTCAGTTTATTTGTAAAGTTGGATAAAAACTGACACAAAAGATACCCGTTGGCACCATGGAGTTCCACCATATCAAACCCGGCCTGCCATGCCCTGTGGGCAGCATCTCCAAAATCTTGGATCACCCGTTCCCTGTCTTTTTCGGTCATGGATCTTCCCCAGGTTTTAACCAGGGAAAAAAGATCCCGGGTCAAGCCAAACCGTTTTTCAAAAGGGAAAAACTCCATAAATTCTTTTAAGGATTCTACATTAAACGTCAGATTGGTGCTGATGATGGGTGAAGGCAGCAGGGGCAAGTCTGTTTTTGCAAACCGGCCTGCATGATTGAGCTGAAGACAGGCCAAAGAACCTTTGGATTTGATTGCCTCGGCAAGTTGGGCCAGACCGGGAATGAACCTGTCTTTATCTGCCCTGAGATTGAACCTGGAAACCCTGCCGTCATCAGAAACGGCTGTATTGGCTACCACCACCATTGCAGCACCTGAGCCGGCCAGCCGGCCATAAAATTTGATCATCCAGTCACTGGCCCTGCCGTCCGGACAGGCATATCCCGTATGGACCGGCAGGGCTACCAGTCTGTTTTTTAGGGTAAACGGGCCAAGGTCAAAAGGGGAGAAAAGAAAAGGATACCCCGGGGGATCTATGGTTTTTATCCGGGTCATGGTCAGGATTTCTCCTTTACCATTCATGGGTAAACGCTTATCATTAATGTAACTCTTTTTAACTCCTTAAGCAATCCGCCGTTCCATCTTAACCATTGAAATTCTTATACAATAGTAACGGCGGTAAGGAGAGTATATGGCGCGTACCATTCTTATCACAGGTGCAACAGGCTTTTTAGGGTCGGCGCTTTGTGCCGGGTTGAGTCAAAGCCATCGTATTATAGGTCTCTACCGTCGCCCTGTGCCTCAGAGTTTAAAGGCAGCAGCCCCTTCAGTGTTGTGGTTTAAAGGAGATGTGTCTAATGCCAGGGACATGCTTGATGTCTTTAAATATGGGCACAAAAAAGGGTATTCTATTGATTATGTAATTCATTTTGCAGCCTTCACAGGTTTTGGAAAAAGGTGGAAAAAAGAATATGAGAAGACCAATGTGACGGGCACAAAAAATATCATTGAAGCAGCAAGCGAGGCTGGGGTCAGCCGAATCCTTTTTGCAGGAAGTATTGCTTCGCTTGAACCGCCCGGACCGGGCAAGGTTCTGACGGAAAAATCCAAACCCGAGGGCAAGGTTGCATATGCCAGGAGCAAGGCCATTGGCGAAAAACTGTTCTTTAAGAATGCCCACAGGGTTCCGGCAGTGACTCTGCGATTGGGCGGTGTGTTTACGGATTGGTGTGAGCTTCCACCGTTGTTCAGTGTCATAAAAATCTGGCATAAACCTTTTTTAGGGCGGATAATTCCGGGCAAAGGTTTAGCAGGTTTTCCATACATTCACCGCAAGGATGTTGTGGGCCAGGTAAAACAGATCATTAAAAAAGATGATGTCCTTGACCGATATGAGGTGCTGCTCGGGGCGCCATCAGGGGCTGTCTGCCAAAAAGAGCTGTTTCCAATTATCCGCAGGGCATGCAGTCCTAATTTTTCCATCTCCCCTTTGTATGTGCCTTCCAACATTGCAAGGTTGATGCTTCACAGTAAGTTCCTGGCTAATACAATCCTAAGGAGAAATACATATGAGCGGGCCTGGATGTTAGATTATGCAGATCGTCCCCTTGTGGTGAATACGGAATATACTGTCCAAAGGCTTGGGTGGAAGCCGGATTCCGGTCTATATATCCTCAACCGCCTTCCACTTCTCATGGCCAATTTTAAGTGCGATCCAAATTTCTGGATGGTTCGTAATATTAACCGAAACGATCAAAACTATCATTTCTATCCGGATACAGCATAAGTCTACTATTCTTTGTCGGGCGCTTTTTCATCTTCTTGATTTTCCTGGGTTGCAGCCTCAATGTCTACGATTTTTCCGGATAAATATGCTTTGGTTTTGTAGCTGGTGATGTTCATTAGTTTTCCGGTTATGGTTTTCATTTTTTCGATGGCATGAAGGAGTTCGTTTGACAGATGTACTTTTTCATCCTGGGTTGCATTGTGGTCAGATAGAAGCTCCAAAGCTGTTGTAATAACCTGCATGGGCTGATTTAATTCATGGGAAACGGCACCTGCCATTTCAATGATGCCCTGAAGCTTTTCTTTTTTAATTTTTTCAATCTCCAGTCTTTTTTCCTTGCTGATATCCCGCAGGCTTAAAATTTTCATCTCCTTTTTATTTATTATCAATGGTATTTCTACCTTTAAAACCGGGATGTCTTGACCTTGGGCAGAAGTAACTATAAATTCTTCAACTGCTTTTTCATCTGTTTTTCTTTTTAAGATATCGTCGATACGTCGTTTTCCGATCAACGACTCTTTTTTCATATCCAGCATCTTTATGGCCATCGGGTTGGCAGATATGATAGTTTTGTCAGAAGGATCAATTGTAAAAATGGCTGTGGGGCTGGCCTTTATGAAAAGGTCCAGTTTCTCATAGTTGCCTCTCATTTCAGCTGCCTGTTCCTTGATAATGGTATTCAATTTTTTTCTGGAATAATTCCAAACCAGAACAAGTATAAGCCCTAAAAAGCAGGCAGCAATGAGGGAAAGCAGTATAACCGTGTTTAGATTTTTCTTTAATGTGTTCCATTTTTTGCCAGCGTCTTTGAAGATAAAAACAAGACCGCTGTCGTTATGATTTGGAAGGTTT
This sequence comes from Desulfobacterales bacterium, assembly GCA_022361535.1. Next base: position 2,339 of record JAKSAU010001070.1, on the reverse strand, counting down.
TTACTATAAAAGTCCCTTATGGGAAATGCGGCTATCTGAAAAGGCGTCTTTTCTTTGATAAAGGCGGCTTTTTTTTCCAATACCAGAGAATAGATTTGGCTGGAGTTTAAAAGTTCTATTGCATTGGGGGTTGTGCTCTCTTCAATATAAAAATCCTTGAATGTCTGCTCAGCAGCAAAGTGGGTTGAAATGCTTTTGGTGTTCATATTTTTGTCCACATGATCTTTATATAGAAGAATACAAAAATCAGAATTCATTTTAGCTTTCATGCTATTGAGAAATTTGCTGTATGAGGTACCTGCCTCAAGAGCGCCCAAGTGTTCCGGATTTTTTGATCCGTGTTCGGCAACGACAGGAACAGCCCCCCTGATACCGGTGTAATGACGCCCTGTTTCAAAACCTTTAAATGGCTTATGGCTTTCATTTACAGCCACAATAATGTGCCTGACATCATCTAAACGGTCACCGAATTCGAATGGTTTATGCACCCTTAAAAACGAGGTTGCACCAGGCGGCATATGGAAATGCAGTTGCCTGACATCGTAACTTTTCACAACTTTTGCCCAGGAGGGTGAAAGTAAATTATATAATTTTTCTCTTTCAACTGCTGTTTTTGGCCCCCCTTTACCCTTGTTTTCTGAAAGCCATGTGGTCTTGCAAATTTTAAATTGTTTCTGGATTTTTGGGTCGCTGGCTATGAATGTCGCAAGTTTCTGCATAGCTGTTGCTTTTGAGTCAAGGCAAATATGGAAGTTGGCTTCAAGAACATTGGCCCAGGCTTGAGTTTCCTCTTGAATCCTCTTTAATGCCTGAGTGTAATAGAAGAAAGGGAACAAAATGTGAACGGAAACGATGACTAACGAAATGACGATCAATGTTTTGTTTTTCAAAGGTATAGCTTCCTGGTTTGGCTGGCGTCAATTTACAGTTTATGTCGCGGCGATCTGAGTGGCTTGAAATACGTTTTTTCTGTATTGTTATAGGCTTACACTAAAAGTTATTGCAAGCAATATTTTCGTGAGGTGCCGTGATTAGGACCATTTATCATTGACCAAGCGATTCCAGTCCAAATCCTTTTAACTGGTCCTTGAAAAAAAGCAGGGCAATATGGTATCTTGGAGGGTACATTTTTGTGCTTGCATCTTTTAAACCGATGCAGGCACTTACTTTTTATAATGGAATAATTTCAAGGGGATCATCATGGCACTGGTCCATGAAAGACGACAGACCAGGCAGATAAAAGTTGGACACCAGCAGGTTGGATCTGAGGCACCGGTTTCGGTTCAATCCATGACAAACACCCAGACCCAGGATGTGGATGCCACTGTAAACCAGATATTGGCCCTGGAAAAAGCCGGGTGTGAGATCGTCAGGGCCGCTGTGCCGGATATGGAAGCTGCAAAAGCCATTCAACATATAAAAGAGAAGATTCATATCCCTTTGATTGCCGATATTCATTTTGATTATCGCCTGGCACTCAGGTCAGCAGAATCCGGTGTTGACGGACTGCGGATCAATCCCGGCAATATCGGGGAAGAGAAAAAGATCAAGGCTGTAGTGGATTGTGCAAAAGCCCATGGACTTCCCATACGGGTTGGTGTCAATGCCGGGTCCCTGGAAAAAGAGATTGAAAAACGCTATGGTGTCACTCCCAAAGGCATGGTGGAAAGTGCCCTGTCCAATATAAAAATTTTGGAAAATTTAGGGTTTTACGATATCAAGGTGTCGCTCAAAGCCTCGGATGTAGAACGGACCGTAGAGGCTTACAGGATGCTGGCGCCTTTAACTGATGTGCCATTCCATGTTGGTGTAACAGAGGCAGGCGGTCTGTATGCCGGCATTACAAAATCAGCGATTGGCATTGGTATGCTTTTGTCTGAAGGCATCGGAGATACCATCCGTGTATCACTAACCCGGGATCCGGTTGAAGAGATTCGGACCGGATATGAAATTTTACGTGCTTTAGGCCTTCGCCAGCATGGCCCGGAACTGATTTCCTGCCCTACTTGCGGACGGTGCAAAATAGATCTGTTTAAAATTGCCGAAGACACAGAAAAAGCTTTACTTGAGCGGTCTGCAAAGATTAAAGTTGCCATTATGGGCTGTGTGGTAAACGGCCCGGGAGAAGCCAAAGAAGCAGACATCGGAATTGCCGGCGGAGATGGCAAAGGCATATTGTTTAAAAAAGGAAAAGTAATCAGAAAGATTGACCAGGACTGCCTGGTGGATCAACTGCTTGAAGAAATAGATTCAATGACAGAAGATGCGGAGGAGATAAATGGGAAAAAAAGTTAAAACAGCCATCACCCCCACCAGGGAAGAAGATTACCCCCAGTGGT
>JAKSAU010000408.1 GCA_022361535.1 Desulfobacterales bacterium | reverse complement strand
TTTTCGTTACGCAGGAACTCGGTCAGGGCCAACACGATATCGGTCGCGGTGATACCCGGTTGGCGTTTGCCGACAAGTTCGACGCCGATGATGTCGGGTAAGCGCATATAGGAGGCACGGCCAAGCATGACGCTCTCCGCTTCCAACCCACCGACACCAATCGCAATAACACCGAGCGCATCGACATGTGGCGTATGGCTGTCGGTACCGACCAATGTATCGGGAAAGGCCACGCCGTCTCGCGCGTGCACTACGGGCGACATCTTTTCCAGATTGATCTGGTGCATGATGCCGTTGCCCGGCTGGATCACGTCGACGTTCTTAAAGGCCTGCTTGGTCCAGTTGATGAAGTGGAAGCGGTCCTCGTTACGACGGTCTTCGATCGCGCGGTTCTTTTCAAAGGCATCCGGATCGAAGCCCCCGTGTTCGACCGCCAAGGAATGATCGACGATCAATTGTGTCGGCACGACCGGGTTGACCTCCGACGGATCACCACCCTTGTCGGCAATGGCATCGCGCAGTCCGGCAAGATCGACCAAGGCGGTCTGGCCGAGGATGTCGTGACAGACGACGCGCGCCGGAAACCACGGAAAGTCCAACTCGCGCTTGCGCCCGATGATTTGTTTCAGTGCGTCGCCCAGTGACGCCGGATCGCAACGGCGTACTAGGTTTTCGGCCAGCACGCGTGACGTATAGGACAGCTTGTCGTAGGCGCCAGGCTGAATGGCATCGACGGCCTCGCGGGTATCAAAGTAGTCCAACGTGGTGCCCGGCAGGGGCTTGCGGTATGTCGTGTTCATAGTATGTTTCGAAATAGTGGGTTTCGAAGTAACGGGCTTCGAAATGTTCAGCTACGTTGCTTGATCGGCACGAACTCACGGTTCTCGGGACCGACATAGTTCGCGGACGGGCGAATGATCTTGCCGTCCTGACGCTGCTCGATGACGTGCGCACCCCAACCGGTGGTACGGGCGATGACGAACAAGGGCGTGAACATATCGGTCGGCACGCCGAGTTGGTTGTAGGACACGGCCGAGAACCAGTCGAGATTGGGGAACATCTTCTTGATTTCCCACATGACCGATTCCAGACGTTCCGCAACGCTGAACATCTTCATGTCGCCGTTCTCTTCGGACAGGCTCTTGGCCACCCGTTTGATGACATCGTTGCGGGGGTCGCCCGTGGTGTAGACCGGGTGACCGAAACCGATCACGATCTCCTTGCGACCGACACGCTCGCGGATATCGGCCTCGGCCTCGTCAGGGCTGTCGTAACGGCTCTGGGTGCGGAAGGCCTCTTCATTGGCACCGCCGTGCTTGGGACCACGCAGGGCGCCGATGGCACCGGTGATCGCCGAGTACATATCCGATTCGGTCCCGGCGACGACACGCGCGGCGAAGGTCGAGGCATTGAACTCGTGCTCGGCATAGAGAATGAGCGAGGTATGCATCGCGCGCACCCAGGACTCGCTGGGCTTCTCGCCGTGCAGCAGATGCAGGAAATGGCCGCCGACCGAGTCATCGTCGGTCTCCAACTCGATACGCTTGCCGTTCACGGCATAGTGATACCAATAGAGCAATATGGAACCGAAGCTGGCGACCAGGCGGTCGATGATGTTGCGTGCCTCGGCCTCGGGGTGATCGTCCTTCTCCGGCAGACAGGCGCCCAGCACCGAGCAACCGGTACGCATCACGTCCATGGGATGGGCCGAAGCCGGCATTGCCTCGAGCGCCTGCTTGACCGCCAGCGGCAGATTACGCAACGAACGCAGTTTGCGCTTGTAGGCGTCGAGTTCCGACTGGTTCGGCAGCTTGCCGTGAACCAGCAGATAGGCAATCTCCTCGAACTCGCAGAA
>JAKSAU010000299.1 GCA_022361535.1 Desulfobacterales bacterium | reverse complement strand
TGATGTAACCCTCAATAAACTTTAAAGAAAGGAAACCGCTATGACTGAGTACTTTCCCGGAATGACCCGAAGAACGTTTATGAAAGGCGCACTTGCCGCAGGTGTTACCGCAGCCATCCCCGCACCCGGGCTGCTTAAAAACGTCTTTGCCGCAGGCCCCTCAAGGGGCGGCGCACTGAAATTGGGCCTTGCCGGCGGCTCCACTACGGACAGCCTTGACCCTTCTAACTTTTCCGGTGTTTTTGACCAGATGACCACCATGGGCCTTTACCGGAACCCCTTTCTTGAACTGGACAAAAACGGCGAGCTTCAACCTGAACTGGTAAAAGAATGGAATGCAGAGCCAGGTGCAAAGATCTGGCATTTCAAACTTAGAAACGACGTAGAATTCCACAACGGTAAAACCATGGATGCTGAAGATGCGCTTTTCTCCATCAACCACCACCGCGGAGAAGGCAATAAATCCCAGATAGCCGCTGTTGTAAAACCAATTAAAGAGGTTGTTAAAACCGGAAAGTTTGAATTCAAAGTCATCCTGGACGCGCCTAACGCGGACTTCCCATATATTTTAAGCTCCACACGCCTCCCTTGCGTGCCTGCCGGTACCACCAATTTTGAGGATGGTATGGGAACCGGCGGTTATGTATTAAAGGAATGGGAACCTGGCGTACGCGCATTTGGTGAACGCAACCCCAATTACTTTAAAGAAGACCGTGCCTGGTTCGATTCCATTGAAATCATCACCATGGCAGATGATACAGCCCGTACGACAGCCCTTAAAACAGGCCAGGTCCACATCATCAACAGGCCGGACAGAAAAACCGCAAGATTACTGGGACGCATGAAAGGCATCCAAGTCATCAATACGCCAGGCGGCCTGACATACACCTTTCCCATGAGAAAGGATGTTAAACCATACGATAACGCCGACTTCAGAAAAGCCGTTAAATACTCCGTTGACAGGGATGCCCTGGTCAAAACCATCCTCCAGGGATATGGCGTACCAGGCAATGATTACCCTGTACCATCCTTTGTAAAATATGCAGCGACTGACATTCCTCAGCGCCAGTATGATCCGGACAAAGTAAAATTCCATTTGAAAAAATCCGGCCTCCAAGACGAAGTGGTTCGCCTCCATGTAGCAGACATGGTTTACAACGGATGCGTGGATACTGCACAGCTCTGGAAAGAGCATGCCACCAAGGCCGGCATGAAGATGGAAGTAGTCAAAGAAGCAAATGATGGATATTGGGCCAAGGTATGGCGGGTTAAACCGTTCTGTGCCTCCTTCTGGTACGCAAGACCTACGGTAGACTGGATTCTCTCCATGACTTATGTCACCGAAGCCTCTGCCAACGAATCCAACTGGAAAGTGCCTTCCTTTGACAAACTGGTCAAAGAAGCACGCGCGGAACTCAATCCGGATAAACGGCGCCAGATGTACTATGAACTGCAGAAAACCCTCCATGATGATGGCAGCGTTGTTATCCCCATGATCGCGAACATTGTGGATGCAGCCAGCGACAAGATCGGTTTCAATCCTGTGGCAGGCAATGTGGAACTCGACGGCCTGCGCGCATGTGAGCGCTGGTGGTTTAAAGCATAATGACTTCGTAACAAGTCTACCACATGCTTTGTTATGGTGTCTGGCCAGTCACTCGACAACCGATATGGTTGCCTTTGCGCCTGGCCAGCCCTCATACAAAGTAGGTAAAAATTTTTACTTAGCCTATAGCTGAACTTTTCACGAAAGTGTCAATGCATAACAAACGAGGATCCCATGAATTTCCTGTTTCCCATACTTTTTAAACGAACCGGGTTTGCCCTGCTTACTCTGTTCGCCATATCCATCCTAATCTTTGCAGGCCTTGAAGCCCTGCCAGGCGACACTGCCCAAGCCATTCTGGGCCAGGGAGCGACCGAGGAAAATCTTGAAGCCCTGCGAAAAGAACTTAAACTGGACCTGCCCCTGCACATCCGTTATGCGGCCTGGCTCGGAGATCTGGCCCAGGGAGAGCTTGGAAACTCCCTGTCAAACGGCAGGCCCGTGTCCAGCATGATCGGATGGCGGTTTGAAAACACATTGACACTGGCCTTTTCCGCAGCAGTCGTCTCTATTCCCTTAGCCATCATCCTCGGATTGATCTGCGCATTGTACCAAAATTCATGGCTGGATAAATTTTTGTCCACCTCTACCCTTAGCGCCATTTCCCTGCCGGAATTCTTTGTCGCATACCTGCTTATTGTGATCTTTGTGGTCCAATTTGAACTGTTTCCGTCCGTGGCAGTGCTGCGGCCGGACATGGCCTTTTCGGAACTTGTCAGTGTTCTGGTTTTGCCCTGCCTGACCCTGACCCTGGTGGTCCTGGCCCATATGATGCGCATGACACGGGCGGCCATCATCGGGATTCTGTCCAGCCCCTATATTGAAATGGCACGGCTCAAAGGGGTACGCCGAGCCAAGATTATTTTTTACCATGCCCTGCCCAATGCCCTGGCCCCAATCATTAATGTCGTGGTCATGGATATTGCCTGGTTGGTAGTCGGAGTGGTCGTGGTAGAGGTCGTCTTTGTTTATCCGGGCTTAGGCCAGCTTCTGGTAGATTCGGTGTCAAAACGGGATATCCCCGTGGTTCAGGCCTCGGGCCTGATATTTGCCTGTACCTATATTTTCTTGAATCTAACCGCAGATGTGCTGTCTATCCTGTCCAACCCCAAACTGCGCCATCCCAAATAAGGTGATTGTTATGAAAAACATGCAAAAAATGATGAAACTGTTAAAAACAAGTCCTCTATCCGCCCGGATCGGGTTGATCGTCATTGTTTTTGGACTGAGTGTGGCCTTGTTTGCACCGGTGCTTGCCCCATTCGGGGAATCAGAAGTAGTAGCGGACGTTTGGCTTTCTCCCAGCACCGACCACCTGCTGGGTACGGACCAGCTTGGACGGGACATGCTCAGCCGATTAATTTACGGTGCGCGCAACTCCATCACCATTGCCTTTATCACCACCTTGATCGCTTTTTCCGTAGGCGCCTTTTTAGGGTTAACTGCTGCGGTTACCGGCGGCTGGCTAGACAATCTTTTATCCAGAATCGTTGACATCTTCATGGCCTTTCCCACCTTGATCCTGGCACTTATGATCCTGTCGGTCCTGGGCACCTCCATCCCGGTCCTGATCGTGGTGGTAGCCCTGCTTGACTCCACAAGGGTATTCCGTCTGGCAAGAGCGCTTGCCATGGACATTGCTATTATGGAATACGTGGATGCCGCACGCCTAAGAGGAGAAAATACCTTTTACATTGTGCGCAGGGAAATTCTACCAAATGCCCTGCCCGCCCTTATTGCGGAATTTGGGTTGCGGTTCTGCTTTATCTTTTTATTTATCTCATCCCTGTCATTTTTGGGCCTTGGCATTCAGCCGCCCACGGCAGACTGGGGTTCCATGGTCCGGGAAAATTCCGGGGCCATCAACTTCGGCATTCTGACCCCGCTTTATCCGGCCGGAACCATTGCCGCGCTCACCGTATCCATTAACATGGTGGTTGACTGGTTCCTCCACCGCTCCGCACAGATCCGGGCGTAAAGGAGGCCTTTTATGATTACTAATATGAAAACAAAAGACACAAGACAGGAACGGCTGCTCACCATTACAGGGCTTGAAATAGAGGGCCGTCAGGACGGCAAATGGCGAAAGGTTGTAAAAGGAGTAGATCTTCACCTGAACCGTGGAGAGGTACTCGGCCTGATCGGTGAATCCGGGGCCGGCAAGTCCACCATCGGCCTTGCCGCCATGGGATATGCCCGTGAAGGGTGCAGGTTGTCTGCGGGTACGATCAACTATCTTGGCAAAGAACTTCGTGGTGCCCCTGAAAAGGAGCTGGAGGATATCCGCGGATATAAAATCGCCTATGTGGCCCAGAGTGCGGCTGCATCCTTCAACCCTTCCCACAAGCTGATCACCCAGTTCGCCGAAACACCCCTTGCCCATAAAATGATGACCATGCCCCAGGCTCGGGAAAAAGCAGAAGACCTCTATTCCAGACTCTTTCTTCCAGACCCGGCCGGCATTGGTTTCCGTTATCCCCACCAGGTGTCCGGCGGCCAACTCCAGCGGGCCATGGTAGCCATGGCCATGGCCTGTGACCCGGATATCATTATCTTTGATGAACCCACCACAGCCCTGGACGTAACCACACAGATCGAAGTGCTTACCGCTATCAAGGAAGTGGTAAAAAAATCCAACTGCGCTGCCATCTACATTACCCATGACCTGGCAGTTGTGGCTCAGCTTTCCCACAGAATTATGGTACTTCGCTATGGGTTGTGCGTGGAAGAAGGGGAGTCAAGGGCAATGCTGGACGCCCCCAAAGAACAATATACCGCAGATCTGCTGGCGGTCCGCCGCCAGGTAAAACCAGTGGTTCCTGCCCAAAAAGAGGAACCCCTGCTCAAGGTAGATAATATAACAGCAGCTTACAATAACGGCCCTGCTGTTCTTCATAATGTCAGTTTTGATGTCCTCCGAGGGAGAACCGTGGCGGTCGTAGGAGAATCGGGCTCTGGTAAGACCACGGTTGCTCGGGTCATCACAGGTTTTTTGCCCCAATCCGAAGGCATGGTCTATTTTGACGGCCTTGAAATGTCTCCCCATCTTAAACACAGGGATAAGGACAGGCTTCGCAAATGGCAGATGATCTTCCAGATGCCTGATGTTGCAGTCAACCCCCGCCACAAGGTTAAGGACATCATCGGCCGCCCCATCCGGTTTTACTACAACCCCGGAAAAAAAGAAGTGGACCGAAGGGTTTCGGAACTTTTGGACATGATCGAGCTCAACGATAATTACCTGGACCGTTATCCTTCGGAACTGTCCGGCGGGGAGAAGCAGCGGGTCTGCATTGCCCGCGCCTTGGCTGCCCGGCCTGAACTGATCATCTGCGACGAGGTCACCTCCGCCTTGGACCAGTTAGTTGCCGAAGAAATTCTCAAACTGCTCCAGCGCCTCCAGGACGATCTGAACATGAGCTATTTGTTCATCACCCACGACCTTGCCACCGTCAGGGCCATTGCCGACGACGTCGTGGTCATGTACCAGGGCCGGGTGGTGGAACACGGTCCCAGGGATGAGGTGTTTACCCCGCCCCACCACGACTATACGAAACTGCTGCTCTCCTCTGTGCCTGAAATGGATCCGGACTGGTTAGACCGTGTTCTGGAAGACCGCCGCAAGATGCCGGCTTGATATATTAAATGACTTTAATAATTAAGGGCGGTTTTAAACAGCCGCCCTTAATTATTAAGTAGTACTATTATTCAAATCTCCAAGAATCTACCTAACACCATTTCCCCAAACAGCATTCAGAATGCTCCTGCTCCACAAAATCCGGACCGAGCCGCAGGCAATTAAAACAGTTGTATTTCCAGGTAATCACCTCCTGCCTACATATTCAAAGAGAATAACACAAAAACAGGGGCCATCTTCATTTTGTCTTGACCATCTTACGAAAACCCCATAAATAAACAAATAACCATTTTGTTCATTTATTCACTTTTGAGGTATGATATGCGCGCCAGAGAATCCCAGGAAACTATTTATGACACGGCCCTGTCTGTGTTTGCAGACTTTGGCTACCAAAAATCAACCATGGATGATATTGCCGGGCGGTTGTCCATGACCAAAGGAAACCTCTATCGCTATGCTTCGGGAAAAAGGCAGCTTTATGAAAAGACGGTTGCTTACTGTCTTTTGAAATGGCAGCAAAAAGTTGGAGAGGCTATTGCCCGGGAAACAGATCCCAGGCGTAGGTTTCTTGTTATGTGCTTCAAGGCAGTGGAATATCTGGCTGAAGATGATCCGTTTCGGCGGCTTTTAGCACACGATCCTGATATCTTCCCCATGTTTGCCGAAAATGACCCCTATGAAAAAATTAATAAAAATTCCGCTGGCATTATCCGGGATATCCTCGAGCAGGGCATGGCAGAAGGTGTCTTTCGCAAAATCAATCCGGACCGAATCTCAAATATCATTTTCATGATCTATAAAATGTTCATCATCAGGACCTACATACAGTCCAAAGATGAATTCATACGTGACATGTTCACGGACACTGTCCAGTTGCTGATGCATGGACTGTTTACTGATACGGATATAGATATATCCGATTACATTCAGCCTTAAAACCGGTCTGTTAATCGAACGCGGAACAATACAACATAGGTTGCGCCAGGAAACAATAGAGCCAACCAGTTATCTTTAAATCAAAACGTGCGGGAGAACAGGGTATGAGAAAACACAATGGCACTCAGCTTTATGGTATCAGACGATTGGTGACTGATCTTAAGATTGGTATGAACAAAGAACTCTCATCTCTTAGTATCAAGCAGAAGCTTGCCATGAGATATGTTTCCAAGGAAAGCAAACTGACAAAAATCGGGAATAAAGTATACTCCAATACCTTTACACCCTACTTTCCATCCATTGCCTATGATCGGTTTCTCAAAGGTGTGGTGGTGACAACCTCCGGAAAACCATTTCCCGTGGTGACAAATTTTGCAGTAACCCCCCAATGTCCATGCAACTGCTGGCACTGTTCTTTTTCAGACAGGTCCCAAAAAGACATTCTCACACTGGACCAGATCAAAAAAGCCATATCTCAAGTCCAGGATCTAGGTGTCAGCGTCATCGGTTTTACCGGAGGGGAACCGCTTTTACGAAAAGATCTTGAAGAAATTATCGCCAGTGTTGATGAACGATCCATGCCGGTGATGTTTACAACAGGTTATAAACTCACCAGAGCACGGGTAAAAAGGTTAAAGCAGGCCGGGCTTGAAATCCCCGTGATCAGTCTGGATCATTACAGTGCAGATGTGCATGACAAGGGCAGACGCACCCAAGGAATTTATGAGTATGCGTTGAATGCCATCAGACTTTTCCAGGATGAAGGGTTTTATGTCGCGGTATCATTTGTCCCGGATAAATCACTGGTCGGCAACAGGGAGGAAATTTTCAAGGTGATTGAGTTTTTCAAGGATCTG
>JAKSAU010000538.1 GCA_022361535.1 Desulfobacterales bacterium | reverse complement strand
TACCCGATAAGGCGTCGGTAGATATTTCATGTTTGATAATGAGAAAAGCCTGCTCAACGTTTGACACGGTCTCTTGAGCAAAGCTTTTAAAGACGATTCCCGGAACAAAAAATAGCGCATTGATAATCAGAGTTGGAAATAACAGAAACAAGATGATTTTTTTCATGATGTCCGGTCCTTTTTCTATTAATGGAGACCTGAACTTAAATGATGCTTCGTGAACTGCCTTTTAATGCCGGAAAAATTAAGTGAATTAGAATACCCCTCTGGGTGATAGATACCGGCAAAATAATCATCGATCAGTGAAATGAATCGATTCAGAACATTACACCTTGGGATATAAGCAAGCCGGGCTTTTGTTGTCAAGAATTTAGTTCTAAGCGAATTTTTTTAAGACGCAAAAAGTTATAATCATTGACCTTGCATAAGTTTGATAATACATTGTTTTTAGTTAACAATTAATCGTCATTCTCATTTTCAAACCAGTAAGATTTAACACTCTAAACGATTCCCTGATAATCGAATCATAAAAAGGGAACCATATTTAAGAAAAACTCTATGACCGGATTTTATATCTGAGTCATCCGGTCATTTATTCTTAATAAACTCAATGAATGTTGAGACCAAACTAGGAGGATTGGGCCTTTCATCGCCCAGCATAACCAACTCGTTTATAAACTTAAAAAAGGAGAGATAAAATGGGTGGAATTTATCAGGAAATTTGGAATGCAGACCAAGAAGGAAACGGTGTCGAACCAATCTTGGATACCGAACCAGGTTCTCGTGACGATGGGTATGTAATGGTGAATTCAAGGTTAGGTGCGGAAAGTAATAAAGATTTAAAAGTACTGCCAGACGCTTATATCCCTGATCATAAAAAGAGTACTTATGATGCATGTGCAAGCCTGTTCAATAACTATGCCCTGGCGGAATCCATGGAAGAGCATGATACCGCACAGGAGCGCCAGGAAGTTCACGATTTTGTTTCCCTGATCATTGAGACTGAGCCGATGGAGGTTGCAAGGGCTTATATTGCAAGAGAGAGCGGTTCCACGGTCTCCAAGGAGCGCTGGTATAACACTATTTTTGAAATGTGGTTTAGAAAGTTTTCCATGGGAGGCGATCCAGCCTTAACCGGATTTGAACATGTGGTCGTCGGAGAGCAGGAAAAAAGCAAGGTGCAAGGCTATCATTTTTGGTGGAAATATTATTTGGATGACGGATTTGCCCACAAGGTCGATGATGGCATCTCTGTACCATCCACTCTATCAGATGATCGGATTTCGTATCACGGATCAAAGATGAAAAAAGGCCAGATGCAGTTCCCTGAAAGTGTCACAATCTCTTATGGCTGGAAGGCTCCTGATTATGGAACCGAAAATGTCCATCAGTTATTTAAGAAAATAGGCGGTTTTTTTGTCGGTTGCAGTGTTGAAGGGTTAATGGCACTTGGAACAGTTCGGGCGCATAAAGGCGTACGTGCCCCCAAAGTTGCTGTGATTGAAGGTGCCCGGTATGATATGAAAC
>JAKSAU010000665.1 GCA_022361535.1 Desulfobacterales bacterium | reverse complement strand
AAATCAACCAAAGTCCTTCCCCTATCACTAGACAAAACCTTAACCAACTGCCCATCCAAAGAAAGCTGCATCCCCCTTTGAGGGGTAATCTGTTGCTCATGAAACATCTTTGTAGGAATCATCCTAATCATCTCCTTATTTCTCTTACCAAAAGCATCCTCCGGCTTTAACTCAACAGAATAATCCTTCCCAACTTCCTTTCCAACCAAATCCTTATCAAACCCAGGAGGAAGCATCTTATGACCAACAGACAAAACAAACGGCTTAATATTCTTCAAATCAAAACCACCCTTCTTAGCATCACTCTCAACATTAGTATCAAAAATCTCATCAGTACCAGAAACCCTACCAGTAAACTCAAGTCTAACAAAATCATTTTCCTTAATCGCCATAATTAAAACCCGACATTTTCCTTTTTAAGATTAGCGGTGGTAAAAATCCTTATCCTATATAATAGTTCCAATAGAAATTAATAGCGCGCTACGCGCGTCCTGATTTCAATTGGAATAATAATATTGAAAACGAGGCAATTCACTTCGCGCCGAAGATTCGTAACTGGGCGTGTCAAATGACAAGTAGGCTTTTCAGAAACTTAAATATTGAAGATATTTACTTCAAAGAATTTATCGAAGATAAATTTTTGACCGTTATATTTATAAACGAAATTTTTTTCAACTAATTATGGTAGCAAAAGTAATCGAAGCAACCGAAATGAGACTAGGCACATACCTACTCCTTGACGGTGTAGCACACCAAGTAAAGAAAATGGATGTCTCAAAAACTGGAAAACACGGACACGCTAAAGTAAGATTTGAAGCAACATCCGCTTTCACAGGAAAGAAAAAAGTTATGGTAGTTCCAGGACACGACAAATTCGAAGTACCAATGATAACAAAGAAAGAAGGACAAGTCCTTTCAATTCAAGACAACAAAGCTTCAATTATGGACAACGAAACCTTTGAAAACTTAGATCTAGAAATTCCAGAAGAGCTAACTGATACTCTTGTAGACGGTGTTTCTGTAGAATTCTGGGACATCGAAGGTGACAAATTAATCAAGAAGGTAATGTAATTATGGCAACAAAGATCCCCGCAGCACAAAACAGACTATACAAAAACGCATTTGTATGTAAAGAATGTAAACACAAGATGAAGTTAGACGCACTAAAAATTCTAGCTGGAAAAGTTCGATGCAGAAAGTGCAAAGGAGCTGACTTTAGACCTGTTCGAAAGAAATAAGCTTATTTTAATTCTATAATTTTATAAAATATTTTTTCTAAATATTTCTATGTCATTTAATCCAGTTTTCAAAGGTCAAAAAATTTTAGAAACAAAAAATTTCATAGTTGAACAAGATTGGGAAGTTCCAATTCCTGGATTCTACGTAATTGCTCCAAAGAAAAGTCGTATTTCCATAACAGATTTTAATACAAGTCAATTGAATGAACTAATGAAAATTACAAAAGCTGTAAGGAATGGACAAAGAGATATTTTGAGGATTAGTGAAGTTT
>JAKSAU010000052.1 GCA_022361535.1 Desulfobacterales bacterium | reverse complement strand
GGCAGTTAAGATAGTTTATGGCTACAAACCTGCCATGGCTTTTGGCGGCTTTTATGCTGTCTAAGACATCTTCAAATTGGTATGATTTGGGCCTAAAGTAGGCAGTATAGCATGATTTTCGTATTGAATTCATACTTACCCGCATGCTGTCCAGGCCTGCTGTGCAAAGGCTGTCCACACGGTCCGGGATACTGGCATTGGTGTTCAGGTTGATGGTGCCTTTGTCCGTTTTGTTTCGGATCAGTTTGATTGCCCCTTCAATTGCATCGCCTGAGGTCAAAGGTTCTCCTTCACACCCCTGGCCAAAGCTGACTACAGCTTTCTCTACCTTTGCAATGTGCTCAAGAGCCACTCCTGCGATCTCTTCAGGATCAGGGATAAAAGCGATCCGGTCCTGGCAGGCGCAAAGGTTGTTTTCCGTTTGAAGTGATATGCACCCCAGGCATCTGGCATTGCAGACTACTGATGTTGGAAGCGGGGCTTCATATCTTCCTAAAAAAAAATTTTTCCCGGCAGGGCAGCCATATTCCAGTGCGCAGGTTTCAAGATGCCGCATAAGGCGGTTATCCGGGTACTTCTTTTTGCACCGGTTTACCCCTTTTTGCACCCTTTGAATTGGCATTAACCGAAGGTCCTGTCTTGGCTCATCATCCACTAAAAGGGCTGCAGAGCGAAAGTCGTTTTTTCCAAACCCCACGGCTCCGTACGAAAATAAGGGTAAAGGATCATCCTTACCTGCATCGTCATAGGCACAAAAATGCTGATTCACATATCCGGGGGAGTTGAAAACGCCTACAGGGAAGATACGCTCACCAGGATCATACGGGTTGGTCTCAAGGGCTTCGAATTTGTCCGTGAGAAGATTGAAAACAACCGGAGACCGGTCAGGCAGCAGCATCAATTCACTTCCGTGGGGCATACCGCAGGTGCCGGCCTTGGTGAGAATATGGAATTGGTTGCCTGACATACCGGCAGCCCCATACCCGTCCAACTCAAAAATGTCACCGTTTTCTCCTGCTACAACCGCAGTTAGGATCTGTTTATTTATATACGCCATAACATCCAAGGGTATACCAAAATGTCCTCCTGATAACAATGTTCAAGTTATCCGGATAAATCATTGAAATAAGAAAAAAAGTACCCAATAGGCGCAATGAATAGAAGGGTGAAAATATTAAATATAATTAAATTATTAGAAATGCTTGACTTTTCCTTGCTTTTGGCTATAGTGATCCCGATCCATCTTAAGAATGGGCACAAGGTGGTTTTTTTCCAATGGTGTATATTCCCGGACATTATAGACGGCAATACTTCCAGTGTGAGAAACCCGTATTTTTTTTATCTTTATATTACAGGAGATTGCCACTATGGCTACCGGTACCGTAAAATGGTTTAACGACGCAAAAGGCTTTGGATTTATTGAACAGGAAGGCGGAAAAGACGTATTTGTACATCATTCCGGCATCAATGCAACAGGCTTCAAATCACTCAACGAAGGAGATCGTGTTGAGTTCGAGATTGAAGAAGGCCAGAAAGGTCCTGCTGCAAAAAACGTCACAGTAATCTAAGAGGTTAATAAACCTTCCTAGTGTGTTAGACAGTTTTACGGCCCCGGATGGAAGTTTTCCTCCGGGGCTGTTTTTGTTTTATATCAAGATGTTTGAAATAAAGATTGCCCCAAGTCTCTCCTGTGTTATACTCAAGCTTTACTTTTTATACTTTAGAATTACGAGAAAAACATATGTGCTTAGCAGTACCATCAAAAATTATTGAGATAAATGATTCCGTGGCAAAGGTTGAAGTGGACGGAGTGGTCCGGGATGCCAGCCTTATGCTGCTCGAAGATGCCGGTATCGGAGATTATGTAATTGTCCATGCCGGGTTTGCCATTTCCAAGGTCGATGAGGAAGCTGCCCTGCAGACCATCGCCGATATGCGCAAGATTCTTGAACTGGGTGCCGGCCCTTCCTGATTTTTCCTTTTATGTCCTCCCCTGAAATGTTTGCAAAACAGGTTGAGATCACCGGGGTTGTCCAAGGTGTTGGGTTCAGACCCTTTTTGTTTGGTTTAGCCAAGGCACATCATCTCAACGGATTTGTTTCCAATACCGCCAGGGGGGTGGATCTTTTTATCCAGGGACAAAAAAACGACCTGGATGCATTCCTGCAAGATGTTCCTGATAAAAAACCACTGCTCAGCAAAATCTCATCCATTGATATAAAAGATGAGACGGTCAAAGACCTGGCTGGGTTCGAGATTGTAAAAAGCCGCGGGGCACAGACCCGGTCTACATTGATTTCACCGGATGTCAGCATTTGTCCGGATTGTTTGAAAGAGATGCTGGATCCTAAAGACCGCAGGTTTGAATATTCTTTTATCAATTGCACCAATTGCGGGCCCAGATATACCATTATCCGGGATATCCCATATGACCGGCCTAAAACCTCCATGGCAGTTTTTCCCATGTGCAGCGCGTGTCAGGGTGAATATGATGATCCTTTGGACAGAAGATTTCATGCCCAGCCAAATGCCTGCCCCAAATGCGGGCCCCAGGTTTTTTTGACCGATAATAAGGGTACGCGGATAGATAGCAACGATCCTTCGAGGGCAATTGAGTTGGCTGCATCATTGCTTGAAAAAGGAAAAATCATAGCTGTAAAAGGCCTTGGCGGCTTTCACCTGGCCGCAGATGCGAAAAATAATGAAGCAGTTGAGTTACTCAGGAAAAGAAAACAGCGTCCGCACAAACCGTTTGCGTTAATGGCAGCATCTGATTCTCCATTATTTGACCATGTTAAAATTGACGATCACGAAAAAGATCTGCTTCATTCTTTTCACCGGCCCATTGTATTGCTGAATAAAAAGGATTCAAAAGGGCAATCGACCCTTACAGAACTTGCACCAAGCCTTGCTCCAAACAACCTTTGTCTGGGTATTATGCTGCCGTATACGCCTTTGCATTACCTGCTGCTGGCCAAAGGACCGGATATCTTGGTGATGACATCTGGAAACCGGTCCGGCGAACCTTTATCCATAGATAACGCTGATGCACTTGATGCTTTTTCCCACATCGCCGATTATTTTTTATTCCATGACCGGGATATTTATTTTCGTGCAGATGATTCTATTGCCAGGGTGCAAAAACAAAAAACAAGATTTTTGAGGCGGTCCAGGGGATACGCCCCCCTTCCTTTGGATATAACACTTTTTAATAATGATGAATTGCCCAAAGTTCTTGGCTGCGGGGCCGGAATGAAATCCACGGTTTGCCTGACAAAAGGGCAATACGCTTTTTTAAGCCAGCACATTGGTGAACTTGAAAATCCAAAGGTGCATGATTTTTATACCCAGACGGTCTCCCATATGGAAAAGATTCTGGATATAAACCCTGAAATTGTTGTCCATGACCTTCACCCCGGATATTTTTCCACACAATATGCCGATGAACTTGGCCGGAAAGGTATTCCCCTGATTGCGGTTCAGCATCACCATGCCCATGCCTTATCCTGCATGGCGGAAAATGGCCTTGATGGAGAGGTGATTGCCTTGACCTTAGACGGAACCGGTCTTGGCAGTGACGGCCATATTTGGGGCGGTGAGATTCTAACCTGTACCTATGAGAGTTTTAAGCGTCACGCTCATTTGGCCTATCTGCCTATGCCGGGAGGAGATGCTGCTGTTTTGGAACCCTGGCGCATGGCTGCCTCTCTTTTGTATAACACTTTTGGCCAGGATTTTTTAAATCTGGATATTGCGTATATCCGCGATATGGACAAAAAAAAGCTTAAGTTTTTAATCCAGATGATGGAACGGCAGGTAAACTGTCCTATGACGTCCAGCACTGGCAGGATTTTCGACGGCGTATCCTCCTTATTAGGTATCTGCCATGATATTTCCCACGAAAGCCAGGCAGCAATGGAACTTGAGGCTCTTGCGGGTTTTAGCCCTTCTGTTGAGCCTTCATATTCTTTTGAGATCGGCAATCAGGACAACGGGCCTTATATGATGAATCTTGATGCGTGTCTCCGGGCTTTGGTGGCGGATATCCAAAGCAACGTTCCGGCAGGTCGGATCAGCGCACGGTTTCATACCACCATGGCACAGATTTTTATGGATACAGCAGTGAAAGTCCATAAGGATACAGGTCTTGAGCGGGTTGTCTTGTCCGGCGGGGTCTTTAACAATGATATGATTTTTTCCTTGATTAGTGATGGCCTTGAAAAGAGAGGCTTTAAAGTGTATACCCACAGCCTTGTACCCTGCGGGGACGGTGGTATTGCACTGGGGCAGGCAATGGCAGGTGCTGCCCAAATGGCATCCAGGGAAATTGACAAACACGTTTAAAACACCAAAGGATACCCATGAGTTTAAAATATATTGAAGAGTTCAGGGATGCACAACTTGCAAAAGAACTGGTAAAACGGATTCAGGAGAAAAGCTGCAAACCGTTGCGGTTGATGGAAGTTTGCGGTACCCACACCATGGCTATTTTTCGTCACGGTGTCCGGTCTGTTCTGCCTGAACATATCACGCTTTTGTCCGGGCCCGGCTGCCCTGTTTGTGTGACAGCACAAAAAGACATTGACGCTTACGTTGCATTTGCTCAAAGAAAAGATGTCATTGTTACAACGTTCGGAGATTTGATGAAAGTACCGGGGTCCGGCTCCACTCTTGCTAAGGAAAAGGCAGCAGGTGCAGACGTCCGTATTGTTTATTCCATTTTTGACGCCATTGCCGTTGCAAAGGAAAATCCGTCCAAAGAAGTTGTGTTTTGTGCTGTGGGCTTTGAAACCACTATTCCTACTATTGCTGCCTCGATCCTGACTGCCATGGGTGAAGGGGTGAAAAACTTTAATATCTACGGGGCCAACAAATTGACTCCGCCGGCACTGGCAGCCCTCATGGAAGCAGACGGGGTTGACATCGACGGGTTTATTTTACCGGGACACGTCTCAGTCATCACAGGTACTGATGCTTACCGGGATACGTTTGAGACCTATGATATCCCCTCGGTGATCACAGGGTTTGAACCGATTGATATTTTAAAGGCTGTCCTTATTTTGGTGGAGCAAAATGAATCAGGCAAGCCTGAACTGGTCAATGCATACCCAAGGGCTGTGTCTGACGCAGGCAATGTAAAGGCAAAAGGTATTATGGACCAGGTTTTTGAGATTTCAAACGCCACCTGGCGGGGGATCGGAGATATACCGAATTCCGGCATGACAGTGCGTGAGTCTTTTTCAGCCTTTGATGCGGCTAAAAAGTTTGATATGAAGATGCCGGATGTACCTGAGCCTAAGGGGTGTGCCTGTGGTGAAATTCTTATGGGCCTGAAAACCCCTGAAGCCTGCAAACTTTACAAAAAGGTCTGTACCCCGATGAGTCCTGTGGGACCATGTATGGTTTCCAGTGAAGGGTCATGCGCGGCATATTACAAGTATAGTTAGCTCGCAAATAATAGAAAAATACCGCAAAAGATTAGGATAAAAATATGAAAACGGATGATACCATTTTACTGGACCACGGATCAGGGGGCAAAGTGTCCCATGCCATGTTTTCCGAATTAATTTTGCCCTTATTTGACAACCCTGAATTGTCCAAGCAGGATGATGGTGCTGTCTTTGAGGTTCCCAAAGGAAAGATGGCCTTTTCCACGGATTCTTATGTGGTAGATCCCATTTTCTTTCCGGGCGGTGACATCGGAGAGCTGGCCGTCAACGGCACAGTCAATGATGTGGCTATGTGCGGTGCCATACCATTGTATATTTCAGTGGGATTAATCATCGAAGAGGGATTGAAGGTTTCTGATCTTAAGACCATACTTGAGTCCATGGCCCAAGCTGCAAAAAAGGCTGGGATAAAGATTGTGACCGGTGATACCAAGGTGGTACCAAGGGGGAAAGCAGACAAGATTTTTATCAATACCTCAGGCGTAGGTGTCATCCCTGAAGGCATTACCGTATCAGGTGACAGGGCAAAGCCCGGTGACAAAATTATTGTGTCCGGCACCATTGCCGACCATGGTATTACGATCTTGAGCGAACGTGAAGGTCTAAAGTTTGATTCTGATGTAAAGACTGATTCCGCACCTTTAAACCACATGGTTAAAGCCATCCTTGACTCCGGGGCTGACGTCCATGTGCTTCGTGATCCCACCCGCGGAGGTCTTGGCACGACTTTAAACGAGATTGCAGCCCAGTCTAATGTGGGTATAAGGCTTTATGAAGATAAACTTCCGGTTCGGGGAGCGGTGCAGGGTACCTGTGAGCTATTAGGGTTTGATCCATTGTATGTAGCAAATGAAGGCAAGCTGATTGCTGTGGTACCGGAAGCCGACGCTGATCAGGTGCTGGACATTATCCGTGCGGATGAATTCGGTAATGATGCGGTAATTGTTGGAGAGGTGTCAGAACAGGATCCGGGTAAAGTGATCCTTGAAACCCTTATCGGCGGAACCCGTATTGTCGATATGCTCACAGGAGAACAGCTGCCAAGGATTTGTTAAGTTGGAAGCTTTTGGGAATTCTACCTAAGTATTTCTCTCAGATCAAATACCGGTTGTAGATGTGTTAACAGCCGGTATTTTTTATGCGAGAAGCTCTTTGATGTGTTTTCGTATGACTTTTAGATACCCTTCAAAGGCATCGGCAAGTGTGGGGGTCAGCTCGGTTCCCCAGTCAATGGTCTCGGGTTCGATGCCTACAACTCTAAGGTAAGGACGGTTCCCCCGCATCTCTGCCATGCCAAGAGAGTCTAAAAGATCGATATCGTGCAAAGACAGCATCTGTTTTTTGTCTTTGCGGAGCTGGTCTTCTTCTAAAACATATATGGTGCCGGGATCATGGTTGGCCCGGACAATGTCCAAGACAAGAATTTTTTCATATTCTTCAAACAGGTAAAAGATATCCTGGGTAAAGGTGCCGCCGTCAATAAAGTCAATGAGGGATTCGTCCCAGTCATCTTTTTCCTTCCAGAATTCGTTGATGGCATGAACTCCGATACCTTCGTCCATTAGAAGTATATTGCCTACTCCCAATACCAATAGCTTTTTCATTGAGGTTTTCACCCGTTTTTTTTGTTCTATTTCTTTTGCATCAAAATACAATGAGGAGGCAGCTTAAAGCTGCCTCCTCATTATTGGTATATCACTTTAAAGGGTGTTTCCCATTAGAGGGGAACTTCCACTTTAACTTCTTTACCAGTGTCTGCGTCCAGCACGTGGACGGCACAGCCCAGTCAGGGGTCGTAGGCGCGTATGAGGCGCCCGACATTTACGGGGTTGTCTGTATCAGGTACAGGTACGCCGATCAGAGCTTCTTCAATAGGTCCTCTCTGGCCCATATCATCTCTGGGGTTGGCGTTCCAGATAGTTGCGGAAGTTACCTGGTAGTTGGAGATAACAGAGTCTTTAATGTCCACATAGTGGAGCAGTGCGCCCCTGGGAGCTTCTGTCATGCCAAGACCTTCTGCATTTTTCGGAATTTCAGCAGGAACAAATGTTTCTTTTCCAGGCTTAGCTTCTGACAACCACTGTTCAACAGCCATTGCAACCAGGGCAGTTTCTTCAGCTCTTGCCACATGGCGGCCAAGAATAGAGAAACACGCATCCCCGATGTCACGCAGATTTTTAACACCCAGTTTTTCCTGGCCGATTTTGGACAGCTCAGGATTGGTGGCCCACATTCTTGCAAGGGGGCCGCCTTCATGGGGTTTGCCGTTGTATCTGGGTGCTTTGATGAAAGAGTAAGCACCGGCTTTGTTCGGGTTGGGTTTGGTTTCACCCTTGGTGGGGTTAAGACCTGTTGTGGAATCTTCAAACCAGGAGTATTTAACATATTCCTTGATCTGGTTGGGATCCACGTCATAGTCTTTGCCATCAGTGTAAACACCCGGTTTAAGAAGCGGAGTGCCTTTGCTGTCCATGGGGAATACGCCCCAGGAAACCAGGTTTTTATGTCCCACACCTGTTTTGAGCAGATCGCCATAGGGACCGGCCAAAAGGTATACGATGGGTACATATTTTTCCATGATGAACTGTTTTACTTTTTTGAAGCGTTCTGCATAGGCGTCAAGGGCTTCGCGGGTGGGGATCTCAGTGGAACCACCAACAACAATACCCTGAACGTGAGGCATTCTACCGCCGAGAAGGGCAACCATCTCGTGGCAGATTTTTCTCATTTCAAGGGCTTCAAGATACTGGCCTACTGCTACATCATTGATTTCCTTGGGTACCCGGATATCATTGTTTTCGTATCTGGGGATAAAAGGAGCTGTGTCAGGACCATTTACATAGTCCAGAGCAGCCAGATGATAGAAATGCAGGATATGGGACTGCAGATAGTTGGCGCCCAGGATCAGGTTCCTTGCAATCCGTCCGTTATCAGTAAGTTCAACACCAAAGGCATCATCAAGAGCCAGTGCTGCAGCTGTTGCATGAGCTGTGGGGCAAACCCCGCAGATTCTCTGAACGATCTGTACCGCATCTCTTGGGTCTCTGCCTCTGAGAATTTGTTCAAATCCGCGGTACATACCGCCGGACATATGGGCGTCTACAACTACGCCGTCTTTAACCTCTACTTCTGCTTTAAGATGCCCCTCGATCCGGGTTACCGGATCAATGTGAATCTTAACTTTTTTGCCGCTGCCGGCCGGTTCAGCCTGTGGTTTACAGCCTGCCATAATAAAACCTCCTTGGGTTTAATCCGTTTCGGAAATTATGCGGGTTCATAGAAAGGTGATTGCTCATCCGGGAATCCCGGCTCAACACAACCAATACAGACCGCATTATCCACACACCAGTTCATGCCGCTGTTCCATTTTCTATTGAAACAGTCTGCATAAGTGTCCGGACCTTTACATCCGACGTCCATGCGGCAACCCTTGGGATCTGACAGAGTGCTGGACATGATACCTTCATCATAGGCGTCAAGTCTTGGGCAGTTGTCATGGATATTGTCACCAAAGAACAGGGTGGGGCGTCCGTTGTCATCCAGTTCGGGGATACCTTTTTCCAGAAGGTGTACAACTGAAAGAACGATCCAATCGGGATGGGGAGGACAACCAGGGATATTAACAACAGGCGTTTTGATACCGTTGTCATTGAAGAAATCCATTACGCTGGTCGCTCCGGTTACATTGCCTTCAGCAGCCGGGATACCGCCGTATGCGGCACAGGTGCCAACGGCAAGAACTGAGCCGGCCATGGGGGCGATTTCTTTAACCAGGTCAACCATGGAGTATTCTTTGTGGTGGTATTCGCCAACGATACAGTATTTTCCGTCTTCCGCTGTCGGGATGGCGCCTTCCACAACAATGGAGAAACGTCCTTTGTATTCCTTGGCAATGGCAAACAGGTTTTCCATTGCAGTGGCTCCTTCGCTGGCCATAACAGTCGGATGGTACTGAAGGCTGATCACCTTGAGCAGTACGTCTGCAATTGAAGGATCAACACTGTTTAGAATGCTGACTGAGCAGCCGGTACATCCCTGTCCTTGAATCCAGACAACCGGATGGCGTTCCAGGCCTTTTTCAAGAGCCTTGACGAGTGCAGGATTCACCACCTGGGAAACACCGATACCGGCAGCTGTCCCAGCAACGGTTTTCAGAAAGCTCCTCCTGGTCACTCCTGATTTTGTCTGTTGCGTTTTCGGCAACACTTGTTCGTCTTTCACGGGCACCTCCTTGATGCTGTTAAAAGTCTTTCAACTTTACGTTTTTCCGCGGGAAAGTACATTCATCGCGGACTTTGCAAGCGATGGAATACTATATTAAAGAGCATGTAGGACTGTCAATGATTTGTATAGAAAAACTCGATTAATTGATAAAAAAGTATATACTTTTAAAATAGGTGCTGCGTCTTATTTTCAATGGTGATTTTCTTTATCTTCAAGAGGAGAAATGTTCCATGGGAGTCAGCACGGCGGATCAGGTACTTTTTCGTTATAAATGCTGCTAAACCGGATCTTTTTTCATGAAAATCGTTTGTCGTGAAACAATTTGTTGATTTCTTTGGCGAAATGGGCTTAGAATACGGAAAAATCTGTATTTGTATAAAAAAATAAGGCAGATTATGGAAAAAGAAGCACAGTCGCGAAACAAAGATCTTAGGGCAGAGGTTAGAACCGCAGCCGCTAATGGGGCTAGTGTAGAGTTTAAACCGTCTGCGGATTCAATGGTTTACCAGTTCAGTCTCCGGGACTGGTCTTCTACGGGGTTGGGGATTCTAGCTAGGGAAGATTCTGAGGTTCTGCGCCACATCAGCGCCGGCCAGGTGATCTCGATTGTTTTGTACAAGGGAGGGCGCCGTAAGACAGCTGAGCGGCTTAAAGCAGAAATTCAGCATATCTCGGATCCTGAACACGGCCGGCATCCCAGTCACAAGATTGTCGGTATACGTATTTTAGAAAGAGAATCCTCTTAAATACTCAGGCATTCCTGTTGCCTTGGGCCAGATTCACACCTCATAGCGGTAACCCACCCCATGCACTGTTGTAATGATTGACGGATTGGACGGGTCTGTTTCAATTTTTTTTCTAAGCATGGCAATATGCTGATCAAGCGTCCGGGTGGTACCGCCATAGTCAAATCCCCAGATCCGGGTCAGAATCATTTCGCGGTCCATGACCTCTCCAGGATGTTCAGCAAAAAAACGGATCAGTTCAATTTCTCTTTTTGACAAATTAAAGGTTTTATCAAACCCTGTCAGTTTAAATGTTTTAGGGTCAACACTAAAACCGGCAAATGAAAAGGCATCTTTTGCTTTGTTATTTTCTTTTTTAGTTTCCTGAACCTGATTTAATCGCGAACGACGAAGCACAGCATCAATCCGTGCTAAAAGTTCATGAATACCAAAAGGCTTGGTAATATAATCGTCTGCTCCTAATTTCAGCCCCACAACCTTATCTATTTCTTCTCCTTTTGCCGTGAGCATAATAACAGGAACCCTGTCATCATTTGCCCTGATTGCCTGACAGACATCATAACCGCTTTTTTCAGGCATCATCACATCCAAAAGCACCAGGTCCGGTCTTTCCAGTTCAAATTTTTCAAGGGCCTTTTGGCCGTCGCCAACCTGGATTACTTTATATCCTTCACTTTCAAGGGTGTCGGTAAGCCCGGTTCGTATATGAATGTCATCTTCTGCCACAAGTATGGTTGTATTATTCATCGATGGGTATCCTTATTGTAAAACCTGCTCCCTGCTTGATGTCGGGATCCAGAATAATATCTCCCCCTAAATCCCGTAACATCTGGCGGGCAATGCTTAAGCCTAATCCTGAACCCGGTTGGGCTGCAGTCAAAGAATTGTCAATGCGATAAAATTTTTCAAAAATACGCTTCCTGGAGGAGGGGTCTATACCGGGACCATCGTCCTGGATTGTCAGCCGGACAGTGTCTGGGGTCTTATCCAGTATGAATTTAATAAACTCTCCTTTCCCTGCATATTTAATGGCATTGTCCAGCAGGTTGAGCACCACCTGTTCCATGGCATCCCTGTCCGTTGAGACAGGAAATGGGCCTGGTGCAAATTCGGTTATTACTTTTAAACCGGTCTTTTGGAGACGGATGCGATTGGTGTGGGTCAGGTCTTTTAAAAAGTCTGCCATGTCAAAGTTAACCGGCCGATATTCTTTTTTTTCCTGCTCAAGTTTTCCGAAGTCCAGTACATTGTTGATCAGGCGTGTGAGTCTTTCGCTTTCTGTTACGATGACTTCAAGATATCCTTGCTTCTTTGAAGGATCAATGACCCGTTTGGACAATAGAAGCTCTGCATACATGCGGATACTGGTCAAAGGGGTTTTGAGTTCATGGGATACAGCCGCTACAAAAGAGGTTTTTTGTCTTGCATCCTTAATTTTTTCAAGGGTCAACCGGGTAATCAGAACTCCTGCAGACAAGATTGCGGTAATCAGTATGCCGATGAGGACCAGGGAGAGAGCTAAGAAAGACCCGGTTCTTGAAATGGTTTTTTTATCCACATGTACACCAAGTGTCCAATGGGGAAGGTGGTGGGAGACATCCACGCGGGCAACGGCATCATTGGCAGCAGGATCCTGGTCACCGGAGAGGGGACCGGTACGGTGGATGGGGTTGCCGTTACCATCCATAAGTACCATGACCGTCCCGTCCCGGCTGTTTACAGGAAAATCGGTTACCAGCCTGGATAGCAGGGTCATCATTTCAAGCTCAACACCAAAGACAATGCCTTCAGGTACAGGCTGCACCCAGCCCAGGATATAAAGCCGGTTGTCACTGAACCAGGGAATCCAACCTGTTTCTGCCTGCAGGCTTTGCGATGGGTTTTGAATTTGCTCTTGTTGTCCGGATGCTGCAGGGACCGCCTCCCTTGAAAGGGCATAGAGGCTGGAGCGCTGTTCAGGGCCTTTTGCTGATGTTGCAGGTGCGGTCATCTCATTTTGGACCGGGCGGTTAAAAGTAAAATCAATGTCACCTGTGAATAGCGGATCAAAACGCTTGATAAATTGTCTTTCCTCCCGGGTAGATGCCATGGAGCGTTCAGGATATAAAAGGCTTTGTTCAGGGCTTAAAATAAAGATGTTCCGAATAAGGGGGTTGGATTTTTCCCAGGCTGTCAGTCTCTTTTCAAGGGCTTGTGTGGTTAAAAAGGCCGCATCAATATCCAAAAGGGACCGGGTCAGGTTGTCTTGAATGGTGGAAACAGCTAAATCAAGATTTTGTGCAATAACCTTAGCCTGATCAGTTAAGGCTGTAATGCTGCCCCTTTGGATCCGTTCCTGTTCAAGGGTAAGAAGCCTGAAAGCAGACCCTGCAAGTACCAGGGCTGGTACTAAAAGCAGGGTCCAGAAAATGATAATGGAACGTCGGTTTCTCATGATCTCCTATTGCTGCATCTGCTGGTTTTTCATCTGATATGATTTGGTTCGCAGAACTTTCCGGCTTTTTTTGCTCATGCCTTCTGATTCAAGCACATCTGCCTGGACTTCTGCCTCTTCAGCTTCACGGATCAATTCTTTATCCTGATATTTGCCGCCGTATGTTTTAAGTTTGGCTGCGGATTTCCTTAACTCTTGGGCCGCTTGTTTAGGTTTGCCCTGATCTGATAGTTCTATGGCTTTTTCTTGTGCCAGGGCATTCAGGTTGAGTTGGTAGTCTTTAACTACATTGACATTGGTAGAGGCGTCAACTTTGTCCTGGTCACTGCTGAAACGGGCCACAGCTTTTCCCATTGAAGTACGGTTTTTCATTGAAAACGGGTCGTGATAACGGACATCTGCCCTGGCAACTTCAATAGATTTTCCCGCTTTGGAGCTGGGTAGACGAACTTCAACAAGAGCAAATTTTTCCTGGCCGCCGTATAATTGGTTCATGGATAATTCAATATGGTTTCCCCTGATCCGTCCTTCCCTGCCGATGACATCAACCGGCTCCACTCCTGGCGGCAGTGTGATGGTAATTGTTACCTGTTTGGCCACAACGTTGAGGACATTGCCCAGCTCTGCTGCAAAAATATGGGGCAGATCCGGCCCGGATTCTACAAAATAAGTGTTTCCATCGCTTTTTTGGGCCAACTGCGCCATGAGGTCTTCATTATAGTCCGTGCCTACGCCTACGGTTGTTACTGAAATGTTTTCTTTGAACAGTCCTGCGCCCAGGCGGCCTAAATCCTGGGGGTGTCTGGGGCCCACATTTGCTAATCCGTCAGACAGGAGGACCACACGGTGAATGTAATCGCCTTCGATATATTTTCTTATTTCAGAAGCTCCCTGACTGACCCCGCCGAAAAGGGCGGTGTTACCTCCTGACTGGATCTGTTGGATTGCCTGGATGATGGAGCCGGTGTGCCTGACCTTTTGGGCCGGAACAAGGGTCTGGACATTGGTGTCATAAGTTACCAGGGAAAAGACATCATCCCGGCCCATCCTGGATAGCGCTTCTATGGCTGCAGCTTTGGCCATTTCGATTTTGGTGCCGCTCATGGATCCGGACTGATCCAGGACCAGGGCGATATTGACTTTGGGCCGCATGGCCTTGGCCGGTGCAAGAGGGGCATCAAGGGTAACTTTAAGAACTACATTCTGGGGGCCGCCTGCCGGCAGAATGGATCGGTCTGTTTCCACCCGGCAAGCTACCGCGTCTGTTGTTGTACGTGCCTGTGCTGCGGTTGCAGCCCATATCATGCAAATAAGGGTGAATAGTATAATCCGGAATTTGATAGATTTCTTGGCTGAAACGTTTGTCATGGCTTTCTCCTTTTAATGAGTTAATTGTTTTTTCCTGAAAGTGCAAGTTTGCATCTTCAAACCCGCTCTTTAAATCTTGCAGGCTCAGGATAGCCAATCCGGGAACGTCATGTGTCAAACCGGGGTAAAAGAGTTGTAAAAAAGATGTAAAAAGGGGCAGATTCCTTACAAATCGTTAAAAGGAGTTTTTGAGTAAACTTTAGTTTTTAGAAAAGTCTTTGGGAATAACCAATATTTTATTTCAGAAACTGCAGTTCAGGAATTGGGATTAATTTTTTACCAGGACCTAAGCAAACCAGTTCCAGGGTGCAGGTGACAGCCGCTTTTTCTTTACCGGGCCGCCATGCTTCGTGGATGAATACAACCCTGTAAGGGCCTTGTTTTTCCCAGGTGGTTCTGATGTCTAAAAGATCACCGAATACGGCTCCATCATGATACTTGATATCAGCTTTGTATACGGCAAAACCAATGCCCTGGTCGTGCCACATTTGAGCCAATGTTTCCACACCAATGATATCTTCCCTGGCCCGTTCAAAGAATTTGAGGTAGTTGGCATGGTAGACCACGCCTGAGTGGTCTGTGTCCTCGTAATAAACCTGTGCGGAAAAATGATGGGTGCTATGGCTTTTGTCTGTATGGGAATCTATCATGGATTTTCTCTTTATGTATCGTTTATGGATGGTACAAATCAAAACAATCCTTTTTATACATGGGTTTTTATGATCTTGGAAGTACTAAAGCCAACATGTCAGGGATCAGCGTATTTAATAAGAGATGCGTTTTAAAACCAAGGTTAAAGTCATCGCCAATACAAGCCCAGGCTCACTTGTCCCAGAGACGTCTGGCGCATTTTTTCAAAAATGCGGCTGATACCGTTTTCCGGGATAAATGAGCCTAAGTGCCAAGATTTATATGTTCGTCTGAGTCAGAGTGACCTGTGCTTGACTTTTTTTTAGTGTCCAGGTTAGGCTAAAGCTTATTCTCCAGTCTCACATCATAAGGAGGTTGTTATGACCGAACACACCCCAAAACTTCTTGATGCCCTGGATGCATTTGAAGAGGGCATATATATCGTAAATGAAGATTATACTGTTGAGTACATGAATAAGTTTATGATCAACTATTTCGGTGAAGGGGTGGGCAAAAAATGCTACCAGGTGATTACCGGCAGAGATAAACCTTGCAATTGGTGTGAACACGGCCAGGTGATTGGCAACGGAGAAAGCCACCGGTCCGAGGTCTTTATAGAGTCTGTAGACAAAACCTTTGACGTAACCGAGTTGCCTGTCAGCAACAGGGACGGGTCACGATCTAAGCTGTCCATATACCGTGATATCTCTGATGTAGTGGCCCAGAAGGCAAAGCTGAAATCTTCTCTTGCAAGTTATCAGCGTCTTTTTACCCATGTGGGCTGCGGGGTTTTTATTTCTTCAAAAGAAGGGCGCTTCCTGGATGTTAATCCTGCTCTGCTCAAGATTTTAGGTTATGAAGATAAGGATGAGTTTCTTTCTTTAGACCTTGCAACAGATGTGTACCTGCGGCCTGAAGACCGGCGTCAATACCGTCGCAATATCGAGAAAAGAGGCCAGGTAGTGGATTATGAGGTCAAATGGCGGCGCAGGGATGGTCATATCCTCAATATTCTTTTGACTTCCAATGTACGGTACGACGATGATGGTGAGGTGCTTGGATACGAAGGAATTGTGGTTGACCAAACCCGGAGAAAGGAAAATGAAAATGAGATCCGCGAGGCCCATGACTTTTTAGACCAGATTATTTCATGCTCTCCCAATGCCATAATGACTATGGAAATGACAGGTACCATACAACTATGGAACACAGGTGCTGAGGAAACTTTCGGGCTAAGTGCTGATGATGTTATTGGGCAAATGAATATAGAGGATATTTTTGGCGAAGACGTTACTAAAAATGTCCTTGAAATGATGCGGGACCCTAAATTCGGGGGCAAAGGACGCCTAAATTCATTTTCAATGGTGTCTAAAAGGGAAGATGATGAGCCAATGGAAGGTAACTTGTCAGCCAGTATCATCTATGACAAAAAGGGCAGGGAACTAGCCTGGGTTGCTTTGTTTGCAGATTTAAGAGAGCGCTTGCGGACTGAACGGGAATTGTCTGAAGCCCGGCAACACTTGCTTCAATCCGAAAAACTGGCTGCTATGGGCAGACTAACCTCCCAGATAGCCCATGAATTAAATAATCCTCTTTTTGGTATCATGAATACTTTAGAATTGATGAAAACGGAGATTCCACCTTCCAATAAACGGCGTAAACTTTTGGATATGTCCTTGTCTGAAACAGCACGCCTGGCAGATATGCTCAGAAAAATGCTTTCCTTTTCAAAACCAGACCAGGAAGAACGTACAGAGCTGGATATCCATACCCTGCTTGATGAACTCCTTCTTCTTTATGAAAAACGGTTCCGTGAAAATTCAGTCAAATTGAAACTCAATCTCATGGATGCACCGGCCAGGATATTTGGGTCCAGAGATCAGCTTCGCCAGATTTTTATTAATTTGTTTTCCAATTCCATGTACGCCATGCCTGATGGCGGAGATCTTAAGATTAATACAGCCTCAACCTCAACCACCCTTAAAATTTCTGTGGAAGATACGGGAACCGGAATCAAGGCAGAGAACATTGCAAAGGTTTTTGATTCTTTTTTTACAACCAAGACTGAAAGCGTCCAAGGTGTTGGACTAGGGTTGTCAGTCTGCTATGGCTTTATCAAGGATCATGGTGGGGATATTAAAGTTGCATCGAGGGAGGGAGAATGGACTCGGTTTGATATTTCATTACCGCTTTTATAGATATAAAGTAAAGATAATAATGTATTAAATGTACTATTAACGCACTTTTTCATACGACTGGCGGCACACCACGAAGGCAGCAGAAAGTGTCACCTGCACCCGGCTTGTTAACTGGTTCAATCACGCCAGAATTCATCCAACCATATACATTTCCGACCAGCATAATGGTCTGTCAACCTTTCTTCAATAGGGGGTGCTTCCCAAACAACTGCTGCTTCAAGTCCTATACATTGCTCTTTGGTTGCAGGTCTTATATTACCAAGTTTATAAATCTGAAACTTACCAGAAATTAAATCCTCAATAAAAGTTTCTCTTGGTTCCAATAAGTCATCTGGGATTGAAGCTTTTCCAATTTTTATCCATCGCCCATCATTATATGCTGATTTATGAACGGCAGCACGAAACAAAACCTGCTTTTTCACTATTTCAGATGGTAGTAAATCAAATTTTGTTCGAGAATCGAAAAATGCCATCTCACAATTCTCATGTGGAAGCATTTGGGCATAACAATGCCAGCCATCAGGCAAAGTGATTTTGAGAAGAGCTCCAATGGACCACTTTTGTTTTTTCATCATATTCTCTTGCAGCTAACCATTTATTATCAGGTAAAGAAACAATGGATTTATTAAAAATAAACTTAATTGGAGATAAACATTACTGTTTCGCAAAAGCAAGTATTTAATCTCCCGTAGCTATACAAGTTTTGCCAAACTAAATCCTGCCCACACACCAAGAAGGCCTATGAATAGTTGTATTGCTGCATTTAGTGCCGCCATTCCGGCCTGGCCGTTGCGAATGAAAAAGAAAAGTTCGAATCCAAACGTTGAAAAGGTGGTGAATCCGCCAAGAAATCCTATAAAAACAAGGGCTCTCATTTCAGGGCTGAAAACATTTCGGGTTTCTGCAATTCCGCCCAACAAGCCGATCGCAAAGCAGCCCAGAAGATTGACAGTGATGGTTCCAAAGGGCAGCCAGGGGCTTTTTACTATAGCGAGATATCCTTCATAAATAAGATACCGGCAAATAGCACCCATGGCACCGCCCAGTCCAACCATTGCAATTTTGATCATTGTCTTTTTACTTGAATCCGTATCTTTGTGTTTCGGTAAAAAATGTCAGGTTTAGTCATAGAGCAAAATACTGGTGAATACCACCTTTTTATATAGTGTTGCTTAAATCCGGATTTTTTTACGTTTTATTTGGCGTTGCAGATAAAATTTATCTGTCGCAAAAAAAATATGAGACTGCAAGCAATGCCCAAAATCATAATTTTAAACTCGCAGGAGCAATCCATGCTCTTATTGCCAGGGGCGTCTTAAAGTGTAATTCCTATAAAAGTTTCATTTCTGATTTTTTACAATTTACATCATTGACAACTATTTCTTGAACCATCCTTAGGGGATCGTAAACTTAGGTATAGTTATTATAGTTATTTAATTTATTTTATTCGCTTGACAAAAAGAAATCTATATAATAACTATAAAATCTATAATCCCATATATGCAATAATAAGGAGGCATTATGGAAGACACGTTGACTGTATTTACGGCTAGCAAGTACTGCAATGTATCAAGCAAAACCATCATCAACTGGGTGGAGGCCGGCCATATTAAGGCCTACAAAACAGTCGGGGGGCACCGCCGTATTCAAAAGGCGGATTTAGAGGAGTTCATGCGCAAGCAGGGCATCCCAATCCCGGAAGAAAAAGATGAGTCCGCACGTAAAAAGATCCTGGTGGTGGATGATGACATGATCATTGTAGAGTCCATTGTGCAGGCCCTGGAGGAAGACGAATACGATTATGAGGTGATCTCCGCCTCTGACGGGTTCGAAGCAGGCCTCCAGGTCAGCCATTTTCACCCGGACCTGGTGATCCTGGATATCATGATGCCGGACATCAAGGGGTATGAGGTCTGCCGGAAAATCAAGACCAACCCTAAGAGCAGCGATACCCGGATCATTGTGCTCTCCGCCTACCTGGACGATGAAAAATTTGCCCAGATGAAGGAAAACGGGGCAGATGTCTGTTTTTCCAAACCCCTGCCGCTTCCCCAGTTAAAAGAAGAAGTGGCTAAACTGCTTGGATTAAAATGAAAAGGAGGTAGATCATGAATTTAAAAGAATCTTTGGAAAAAAAGAGATTTGTGGTTACCTCAGAGATTCAGGCGCCCCTGGGTGATGATGAGCCTGAAGCCCTGATAGAAAGTTTAAACAAGGTAAGGGGCCGGGTAGACGGGGTCTCTATACAGGAAACCGAGCTTGAAGGTGTGGTGGGTGACAGCATCAGAACCTGTGAACTGCTTAAAGAAAACCGGTTCAACGCTATTTTTCAGACCACCACCCGGGACAAGAACAGGTACCAGCTGCAAAAAGATCTGACCCAGGCCCATGAAACCGGGGTGGATAACCTTCTGGTCTTCACAGAAGACTACAGGATTTCAGGCAGCACCTTGCAGGAAGATATGTTCTTCCATGTAGACTCAGGAAAACTTGGGTCGGTTCTGGATCACCTTAAACAAGGGGTGACCATCGAAGGCAACGACCTGGACACCAAAATGGATTTTATGGTGGGATCAGGTGTTGAAACTCCCTGGGGCAGGAATATGCCCAAGCGGGGTATGGAGGAAATGGAGGATATGATCAATGTGGGTGCCGGGTATTTTTTAACGACCCCCATTTTTGATGTGGATCAGTTTGAAAAATTCATGAAGCAGGTTAATCCGTTCAGGGTGCCTGTCATCGCCGAGGTAATGATCCTGAGGACCGCCGGCATGGGTAAGTTTTTAAATCGTCATTTTAAATCCGGACTTGTTCCCGAGTGGGTTATCCAGAAGCTGATGAAAGCGCCGGACAAACAAAAGGCAAGTATTGAATTATTTGCAGATACGGTCAACAGCTTAAAGGATATCTGCCAGGGTGTGCACATTATCACCATTGGCGGAGAAGACAAGCTGAGCCAGTATCTTAATGCGGCAAAATTAAGATAAACGGCAGCTGCCGGGATTTTCTTTTTCCCGGGCGGCCTTTGACGCGATAACACACGATGACTCTGAGAGTAAACGGAATCTGACCGGTAAAAATGAACTGATACCGCCCGTAACATTAGAAGATTCTTTGCAGCGGCCAAAAAGGAGAGCTTTCTATGGTCGAAGCAATCAAGATCGACAGGCTGGATGTCGAGCTTAAAGAGGAGGTGCTGGATAAAATACCTGATGCGAACTTTGATCTGTGTCTGACCTGCGGTACATGCACGGGCGGCTGCCCTGCTTCTGAGCAGTTCGGAATGGATCCTCGAAAACTGATTCGCATGCTCAACTTCGGAATGGATGATGAAATCATAAAATCAGACTGGAAGTGGGTCTGCTCCATGTGCGGCCGCTGCCAGCTGGCCTGTCCCATGAACATCAACATTCCTAAACTCATTTTCAATATCCGATCAAAAATTGCCCGTGAAAAACGGCCCAGAGGGATCTTGGGTTCCTGCGATCAGCATATCAGGACTGGATCTGCCATGGGCGCGGCCAAGGAGGATTTCGAATTTACGGTCCTGGATGTGGCCGAGGAAATCCGTGAAGACCACGAAGGGTTTGAAGACCTTGAGGTCACTGTGGACCGGGTAGGCGCACAGATGGTGCTCAACCAAAATTCTAGGGAACCGGTAACTGAACCCGAAGAGATGGGGCCGCTTTGGAAAGTGCTCCATACGGTCGGTGCAGACTGGACTTACCCGTCTGTCATGTGGGCAGGTGAAAATTACTGCATGTTCATGGCTGACGATGCAGGTTGGAAATACATCATTGAGGAATTCACCCTCCATGTAGATAACAACCTGAAAGCGCCCATGGTGGTCAACACCGAGTGAGGGCACTCTTATTTTGCAATCCTGGAAGGATTGCGCAAATTCAAAATTCCCCACAAGTTTGAACTGATAACCATTATTGAACTCTATGCCCAGTGGATCCGTGAAGGTAAACTGAATGTCAATTCCGACTGGAATAAAGACATCGGTGCTAAATTCACGGTTCAGGATCCCTGCAATATCGGCAGGAAAAGCGGCTCAAACAAGATCGTGGACGATCTGAGGTTTGTCGTAAAAACCGTGGTGGGCGAAGAGAACTTTATCGATACCGTACCCAACCGTATCAATAACTTTTGCTGCGGCGGCGGTGGCGGGGCGCTTCAGGCCGGATTTCCGGACCAGCGCCGTGCCTACGGTAAAATCAAGTTCGATCAAATCATGGCCACTAAAGCAGATTACGTGATTGCACCCTGCCATAACTGCCACGGCCAGATCGAGGATATCGCCCATCACTATGGCGGCAATTATCATGTG
>JAKSAU010001055.1 GCA_022361535.1 Desulfobacterales bacterium | reverse complement strand
TTGGTACGCTGGCCGGCGGAATTGCCCATGACTTCAATAACATTTTAGGAATCATTTTGGGAAATACAGAACTTGCACTTGATGATATGTCTGAAGAAGACCCGGCGTACGAGGAACTCGAAGAAATACGGGATGCAAGTTTAAGAGCTGCAGATATCGTTAAACAATTACTCAGTTTTTCTCGAAAAACCGACCAGCATTTAGGTCCCATAGATATTATTCCAGTCGTCCGAGATACATTAAATTTTATGCGGTCATCCATACCGGCCACAGTTGATATCGATCCGTGTATTACAGCTGGCGAGGCAATTGTGATGGCCGATCCCATACAAATCAATCGTATTTTAATGAACCTGTGTATTAATGCATTCCAGGCCATGCCCGATGAAAAAGGTAGAATTGAGATCAAGGTCGACGCCATGGAATTGACCTGGAAAAATATCTCAATGGCCAACGGGTTAAAACCTGGCCCATATGTTCGAATTAAGGTCAATGATAATGGTCAAGGCATTTCATCGGATATTTTGGATCGGATCTTTGATCCCTATTTTACTACTAAAGATGTGGGCAAAGGGTCTGGCATGGGGTTGGCTGTTGTGGTGGGAATTGTAAAAGCGCATAACGGGGATATATGGGTGGACAGCAAACCAGGTAAAGGGACCCGGTTCACAATTTGCCTCCCGGTCACTCAAAAACAGCCTGATTCAAGTAAAAAAGAGGTACAGCAAATAACTGAGCACGGCAGTGAGCGTATTCTATTTGTTGATGACGATATGGCAATCACAGATATGTACAAGAAAAACTTGGCCCAGATGGGGTATCAGATTACTGAAGTTAACGATCCGGGCGAAGCGTTTAGCCTGTTTGAAAAATCTCCGGGCAGCTTCGACTTAGTTATAACGGATATGACCATGCCGGGAATGACAGGATCGGATCTTGCTAAAAAAATTATGGCTGTTCGCACCAATATTCCCATCATTATCTGTACGGGCCATTCTGATCTGATTGATGAAAAAACCGCTGTGGAAATGGGTATAGCGGCCTTGGTTTCCAAACCGGTACCAAGAAATGAAATGGGATTAGTAATTCGCGATGCGTTGTCTGGGTGAAATTTAAATGGCCTGGTGATATTTAACTATACCATTCTTCTCTATAAGTTGAATCTAAAAAAGTTAAAAATTGAAACCCTTTATTGAAAAGGTGTTTCAATTTTTTTTTGCTCTTTTGGGAAGGGTTGCACGGTTTTTGCTCTAACGTATTTGTAAATAAAATTTACTTCCACACAAGGAGGTGTGTTATGAGCAGATATTTTAATCCAGGACTACTTATCATTTTTGTTATGATTCCGGCGTTGATGGAATTTTCAGCCAGCCCGGGACTTTGCCAAGAATCCCTTAAGGCATCCCCGGATTTTCGTGTACGAATCTATCCTGTCAGTCAGGCCTTGACTCAGTTGCCCATGCCGATATCGTTTAACGGTGTGTCTGGCAGTTCGGAAGCATCTACCCCGACAGAAGTCGTTGACGGACCTACAACACAAATCCAAAGACGCTCTGGGGAAGCGGACAGCATAAGTACTGGTCTTACACGAATTCGTGCTTACCTGTTTCAGTACATCCAGTTGGGCACATCAGCAATCAGTGTTCCTAATATGAATGATTATATACCCGCAGGTATTGAAAAAGACAATGCCGGTAAAGAGTATTCCTTGGAATTCCAGGCAGATATAGAAGACTTGAGCGGCGCCTTGCTTTTTGTTATGAAAATATAGCCCTAAGTACCGACCACTAACTTATTGCTTGGCGGCATAACTAAGGTCAATGTTCCGGAAACCCCAGTCGATGAACGAAACTAGCATGAAAATCCTGGTCACTCGCCAAGTCCACCACCTTTATTAAGTCGGCCATATCCTGGGCCTTTTTTCGATAGTCTTCAAGACACAATGCCATCACCGCGCCCGTACCTGCAGCATTACCCGCCATTTCAATCCTACGTGAAGACACATTAGGAATCATACCTAATGTTTTCATGTCTGTCTTATCCAAATACGACCCAAAAGCACCTGCAATTATAAGTTTTTCCGGAGCAGCGAATCGTGCCTTCTTTAAAAGAAAGTCAATCCCGGTAATCAAAGCACCTTTGCCAAGTTGTACCGAACGAATATCCTTTTGGCTGATAAATATACGAGATGCTTCTGCTCCGTTTGTCCCCTTAGCTATTGTATATCTATATCTGCCTGAATCATCGCGGTCTAATGCCAAAGACGTGTTATTCGTATTAAATCCGCCGTCCGGCTGAATGATTTTATGTTTGCAAAATTGAGCGACAGCGCTGACCACGCCGGAGCCACAGATGCCAGAGGGTGGTTGCTTGGTATTCTTTTGATTACGTATCATTTCAAAGCAGGGAAGATCATTATCTGAACTGAAATATACACGGTTGATCGCGCCGGGTACGGCTTGCATGCCGCATGACAAAGTTGCCCCTTCAAAAGCAGGGCCGGTGGCGCAGGAGGTGGCGAATAAATCATTATGCCCTTTTAACATAAGTTCACCATTGGTTCCCAAATCAATGAGAAGGGTTCCCTCTGGTTGATTTTGCAGATCAACAGCCAGTGCAGCAGACAATATGTCGCCTCCGATAAATCCGGAGACCTGGGGAAGGGTATGAAGGGTAAAGGCGCCGAAATTAAATCCCAGCTTTTTTGAATCAAATGCTTTTGGTGAATAAAACGCAGGCTGATAAGGAGAAACCCCGATGGGGGCCGGATCTACCCCTGAAAGAATGTGAATCATGGTCGGATTGCCTACGACTACCATTTCCTCAATGTCGGACGCATCAAGACCATTTGATTTAACCAGCTTTCCAATTCCTTCTTCCATTGCGCCCACCACAAGACTTTGCAGATGAGTCAGGTTATCAGGGTTTTGTCCAATGGCTCCGATGCGGCTCATGACATCGTCACCATAAAGGGCCTGGGGGTTTTTTATGACAGCAGAAGCTATCACCTCACCCTTGGCCATATGGCATAGGTAAACTGCTATGGTGGTTGTTCCCAAATCTGCAGCAATTCCAAACTTGTCAGAATTTGTGGCGGGATTGTTAAAGCGTTGTGTGAAAGTTTTAGGAAGTGCAATGGCAGCTTTCCCAATAGTATGGGTTGAAAACAGAGCAGCTTTGGGAATCTGGATTTTTAGACTTGATTCCACAGTATGGGTACATGCAAGTATTTCTTCTTTGGATGTTCCATCATTAATGTATTTGTTAACCCGGCACTTTTTACACTTGCCTTTACCTCCGCAGTCTGAGCGCAGGACTATATTTTTTTTTCTCAAGGCATCTATCAATGTTTGTCCCTGACCGGCTGGAATTTTACGGCCATGGGGGAGCAGCTCTACAATGTAAGTTTCTTTCGTCATAATAACTAATCCGTGTTCAGGTTCTGGCTCATCTGACAACTATCTTTTTTACTGCACACTTCACAGGTGGTGCCCACTTTGTTTGTTTTGTAGGCCGGTCCAATGCCAATCAGGCAGGATATCGTTTTAAACGGTGTAAAAACTCCGGTTTCGGATATGGTAACACCAATATCTTTTATAGGCAAAACTTTGGCTAACGTTGTCTGTTCCATCAGTTCCCATCCGTGAACAGAACCCGGGCTTAAAAAAGGACTGACCCCCCAATTGTTCTCTACAGCTTTTTTTTCAGCGATTTCTTTTACAATCTGCTCTGTTTTTTCAAGTACAAGAAGACCAATCAGGTCAAGAAAATGGCCAGCCAGATAATCTTTGTCTTTATTTGCCTGAGTCGCTGCTTCATCCAATTCTTTCCCTGCCGTATACACTGCCACAATAGCATGCTCAGCTTTGTTGAGAAACCGCTTTGAATGGCCTGGTGTAATTTTAACTACAGGTAAGTTTTCTGCACAAAGGCGGGCCGTCTTAGCATCTTTTGTCGGATCGAGTTTTACCCACCTGTAGACCAGGGCAGGATGCCAGTTTCCATTTACTTTTTTGAAAACCGTATCTGCTACCTTTAGTATCGCCGGGTTGGTTCCGGACATTTGAATTTTTTGTGTCAGTTCCTTGAAACTAAGGTCTGCTTTTATATCAGTGACTATACAAGGCAGACCGGGCAAATCATTCACATTAGCATCCTGAGGTTATGTTTATTCTTTGGGTGTAAACTTTTATTTAAGTGATTTGTCATTATAAAAATTTTATGGCATTGGAGGTATAACATGCGGGTTTTCGATGAAAAGTCAAGATCAGCATTTGGTTTAAAAAACGCTAATTATATGAATTTTAATGATAGCTTTAACCGGGTGCACCATATCCTTTAAAGTTGCCTCATTGATGCTGATTGTGAGGTGTTTTTTTGTAAGCTACATCCTAAAAGAATAAGGTTTAATCGCCAGTTGGCCGTGTAAGAGAACCACTCTGCTTTATTGGGAGTTTTATAATAAATTTGGCACCAGCCCCAAGGCTTGACGAAACGCTTATAGAGCCGTTATGGTTTTCTTTCACAATGAAATAGGATACGGAAAGACCTAGGCCGGTTCCTTCACCTTGGGATTTTGTAGTAAAAAACGGTTCAAAAATTCTTTTCCGGATTTGCTCATTCATACCGGGGCCGTTATCTTCAATTTCAATAACAGCATGATTCATTTTGCTGTCTTGTGTGATCGAAATGATAAATTCAGGAGTATAATCTTTTCCTGAAGTTTCTTTGAAGTCATACATCGCTTGTGCGCCATTTATTAGAATATTTAAAAATACCTGTTGAATTTTTCCTGGTTCGCATGGGACAGGCGGTATATCAGATTCGTATTTTTTTGTGACTTTTACTTGCTTGAAATCATATTTCTTTTTCAAGTCATAATCGCTTTCCGCTAATAGCAGAGTTTCATCCATAAGATCGGTCAAGTTATTGGGCAGCATACCTGAGTCTGCTTTTCTGGCAAAACTGAGCATATTGCTTACGATATCTGCGGCCCTTAAACCAGAAGTTCTTATACCTTCAAGCATCTGAGGTATTTTTCTGGCCTCCATGAATTCTTTTAGGGTTTCCATTGAAAGCCCCAAATTTTCTGCAGCTTTAACATTGGCAGGCAAATCAATCGTTGTAAGTCTTTTATTAAGGGTGTCAGCCGTTTGGACCATACCGGCTAAGGGGTTGTTAATTTCATGGGCCATCCCAGCTGCAAGTCCTCCTACGGACATCATTTTTTCCGATTGAACCATCCTTTCTTCCATCAGAACTGCATCTGTGACGTCATCAATACGGATAACGGCTCCTTCCGCCCCATTAGCAGTTAAAGGATAAATAGTAATATCTTCATAAAAGGTTTCGCTCTCGATGTGAAAAGGGCGTTTGTGAAGAGTTTGAGGACGACGTTGGTGGATGGCCAATTCAATCCGATCCATCTCATCTGAAAGACGGGGAAGTGTTTGTTTTAGGCCGGTGTTTAAGGCTTGTGACCGGGATATGCCAGTGTTTTTTTCAGCCTCTCGGTTCCATTGGGTAACACGGCCGGTCGTATCGATACCCACCAGTATAGATGGCATGGAATCAATGATGTTAGACAAGTAATTGCGTAGATAAACTAATTCTTGGTTTGCTTGGGCAAGGCTTTCAACCATTGTTTCCATGGAATGTCCCACTTGGTTTAACTCGATGAGCATCCCAGGTTTATACTTGGCTTGGACATCGCCGGAGGTAATATTTTCGGAATAGTTTAGCAGTCTGTCTATAGAAGGCGTCGTCAGTCTTCGAATCACCCACACGGATAACAATGAGAAAATCATGGCCAATGCAAACATTGCTAAGGTTTTGATCTGGTAGTTTCTTTTCAATTCTTGGTATGCATTGTCTGAGATAGCCATTATGAATTCAAGTGGACAATGACTGTCGTTGATGTGCAATGGCTGCAACCCTGCTATAATTCCTTGCACGGAAAAATGGTGCCCCGGCTTCAAACCGTCGGCGTAAGCCTTCGTGAGCTCTGCAACTATTGGATCCTTTCTGGATGTATTGGCACTTATCAAGTTTCCGTCGGAAAATAACAACACCAGTTTTGAGTGGGTTTTGTCCTGTACTTGTTCCATGAATTCCAGGTGATTGTTTAAAACAAACCCTCCGGTAATACGACCCAGTACCTTTCCACTGTCAGGGTGAACTACAGGCATTGATTTTATAACCAGGGTCAAAGAGTCAGGTGCGTCAGTTGCGTGTATCATTCCTTTTACCGGGATCTGGACAGATTTTAATTCGGTAAATACTGGTGCGAAATTATAAAAGGATGAACTTGCATCCACCCATACGTCAGTGTCTGTCAAACTGAGAAATCCGATATCCAGAATAAAACTGGTGTTTTTGTCAATGGCTGATAAAAGCAAAATTTGTGCTTTATTTTTGTCTTTGCGGAAAACTGCGTCCACAAGATCCTGGCTTTCAAGTATCTCTTTCAAAGCCAAATCCACAAGCGTCATCTGGTGTTCGAGTATAATTTCACTTATCGTCCGGCGTTGTTCAAAGTTGTCTTTGACCTCATTATCAAGGGCCTGGATGCCTGATTTATATGACCAAATCAGAAGCAGAGATGAGAAACCGATCAGGACAATAAGCACATAGATACTTATAACATGCGAGTGGGGCTTGGGGGTATTGATTTTAAATAATTGCATTAGGGGGTCACACCGGAATAACGGAATGCAGTTTGTTTTAGCTTTGATAACTCTTCAGGGCGGATACCTTTTTGAATAAGGGCAAACTCACCCGAAAAAATTTGGGGCACCTGATCCCCTTTGCCTTCAATGTCAAGGCGAATTGCTTCGGCCATGGCCACACCATTGTCATCATTTATACGCATGACAGTCACATCCATATCACCTGCTATAATGGCATCTAATTCAGTGGAACCACCTCCCCAGCCATTAACCAGGATGTGGTCGGTGCCGGTGGTTTGTCTCAAGGCATCAATAGCACCTAAAGCCACATCTGTTGAGCAGGAATAGATAAACCGGATATCAGGATCTGTCTTTAACACATCTAAAGCCGCCAGTTTTGCTTTCTCCCGACTGCCGTCGGTGTAGTAAGCTGCAACCTGTTTAATATCCGGATAGTCTTCAAGGCTTTCAATAAATGAATCTCCACGCATTGCAGATACATATCCTTTGGAAAAATATAAGAGTGCATAACTCCCGCTGCCACTCGTTTTATTAAGGTAGTACCGGGCAAGTTTTCGGGTTCCGGTGATATGATCAAACCCTACATACAAAAAAGGTTGCTTTCCTTCCCAGGTCTTTAAAGGGGTAGTGATATTCTGAAGAATTAGTTTGGGCGACTTTCGGGTGATGATCCTTTGGATAATCCTTTTATGGCGCTGGATATCCAAAGTGAAAATCAAATAATCCGGTTCCATTTCAAGGCTTTCTCTTATGTTTTGCTCCTGTATTCTGTAATCTACAGCGGGTTTGGTAAAGAATTCCTTGATTTTGTAGTTCAGGCCTATTTCATCCATTCTTGCTTTGAATGCAGCAATACTTCTGCGCCAATAATCGGAAACCTGCTGACCGGGATAAATTACTACTATGGTTGTCTGCTTTTGGCGGACTGAAGATGACACGGGAGTTCCTTTTTGTTTAACGATTTGTGCAAAAGTATCGCCAATCGTTTTTTGACCCGGATGGCGTTTTTCATATTCGATGATAGTGAAGTAGTCTGAGGCCCAAACCGGCTTCATTATGAATAAAAGGAATGTAAATGAAATTAGACTGCCCAAAATGACAGACGAAACAATATGCTTCATTTTGATCTCCCGGAAAAAGGGCTCCACCCTTATGAATTTTGAACTTAAGTATAATGTTGGGTCTATATTTTTTCAAGCAGGGAAACGTGTACCTGACAATCTAATAAAAATCGATTGGTTTAAAATTTAAAGTTATCAGTATTTAACCATTTATAATTTTAGTCAAAGTGATCCGAAAACGAGGAAAACGATATTTCATGGTTTACCCAAATCATGTATGGTTGTGACAAATTAAGTGCTCACAAAATGCTAAAATACTATTTATACAGTTCTGAATAATACAAATTATTTTCAACTTTGAGTTGAATCATTCCAGGAGGATAGAAGGAGATTAATGAGACCGTTTATTGATGGCATAATGACCGGTATATTGCTTCAACTGGCTATAGGTCCTGTCTTTTTTTATATTCTTGGAATTACGATAGATAGCAATTATACAAACAGTCTGGCAGGAATTCTGGCTGTGACATTAGCTGATTATATCTATATTTGTTTGTCTTTAATCGGTATTGGTAAGTTTTTAAAAGAAGACCGTGTAAAACATATTTTCGGAGTGGTCAGTGCCGGAATCCTCTTTGTATTTGGCGTGTTGATTCTGCTAAAAGGGATTAGTGGTATCCAGGGCTTTGAGACGGCTTCCGGTAAAATGGCTTGGACCCCGTTGAACAGTTTTGCAACTTGTTTTACCCTGACCATTTCAAATCCGTTGAC
Organism: Desulfobacterales bacterium; assembly: GCA_022361535.1. The sequence continues at coordinate 214 of JAKSAU010001055.1, read as the reverse complement.
GATTATTTTCTGGACCGGAATTTTTTCTGCAAAGGCTATAGAGAAAAAATACGTAAAACGCCAATTGGCAGTATTCGGTTTGGCTACAGGAAGTGCTACCTTCTTATTTTTAGGTTTTTCCATGCTCTTGTTGTCCTTTTTCAAGGCAAGTATTCCGCAGGTAGTGGTACAAGGTCTTAATACCATGGTGGGTGTGGTATTGATCTGTTACGGA
>JAKSAU010000078.1 GCA_022361535.1 Desulfobacterales bacterium | reverse complement strand
TACGACTTTGTTCCTAAGCCTTTTGACAACACAGAGTTGTGTGCAACCATTGAAAAAGCCCTTGAACTTAAAACCCTCGATCAAGAAAAAGAACAACGCACCTCTGAGCTAAAGTCTAATCTGCATTTTGATAAAATTATTGGCAACAGCCCTGGTATGAATGCTATCTACACACGTATTCGTCAGATTGGACCCACTAAAACCAATGTTTTGGTCACAGGAGAAAGCGGAACTGGGAAAGAGTTGATCGCAAGAGCCATACACGAAAATTCTGACCGAAAAGACAAACCGTTTGTTGTGGTTAATTGCGGCGGAATTCCAGATACCCTTATGGAAAGTGAGTTCTTTGGTCATGTTAAAGGCTCTTTCACTGGTGCAGTCTCAGATAAACAGGGGCTTTTTGAGGCTGCGAACCATGGCACTATTTTTTTGGATGAAATTGGGGAACTATCCACCTTTCTTCAAGTCAAACTTTTGAGAGCTGTCCAGGAAACAAGGTTTAAACCAGTTGGTGGAACTAATGAAATTGATGTAGATGTACGAATAATCTCTGCTACTAATAAAAAACTTGAACAAGAAGTCATTGATGGTAATTTCAGGGAAGATTTGTTTTTCCGCCTCAACGTTATCCCTATTAAAGTACCGCCACTTCGTGACAGAAAGGGGGATATTGAACTGTTGTCCGCCCATTTTGTCGAAAAGTATTCAAAAAAACTTGGAAAAGACATTACTAAATTGTCCTCTTATGCCATTGATTTTTTGAACAAATATTCCTTTCCCGGCAATGTCAGAGAGCTTGAAAATCTGATTGAACGATCTGTAGCCTTATCGTCCACTAATATCATCTTGCCTGAAAGTCTAACCATCTCTACCCACAAACGCCGGCGTTGGATAGAAGGTGTAAAAGGAGAGCGTTTTGATATCGAAGATGTCGCCTCTGGTGTTGATCTGGACAAAATTTTGACTACCATTGAAAGTGCATACTTAAAAAAAGCTATGGAAATTGCAAATGGTAATAAGAGTAAGGCTGCTGAGCATTTGAATCTTACATTAAGATCTTTTCGCTACCGCCTCGATAAAATTGATCCAGTGGAAAATGTTCCTGAGTGACATTTTTTGTCATTATAGCGATATTTTTTGTTAACCAAGGCTTTGGTATCTAATTATTCAGTTCACCTATCATAATTGCAAAGCAGCTTAATTAATAATATTATCAGTGTGTTAAATAAAAATACGATTTTTTTTCAACCTGGCACGCTATTTGTTTACTATCAAGGTGAACTTAACAAAAAATTTGTTACAAAAAATAACCAACAAAGAAGGAGAGCCAAACATGACAAAACTTATCAAAAAACAAGACGGTTTTACCCTCATCGAACTTATGATCGTTGTAGCCATCATAGGTATCCTTGCAGCCATTGCCATACCTAATTTTCTTCAGTACCAGCTTAAAGCCAAAACTGCGGAAGCCAAGACAAACATGGGAGCTATTAAAACTTCACAGGAAGCTTTCGCTGCTGAAAATGATCAATATATATGTGCTGCTACAAGGCCCGCAGGTAATGCAACCGCTTCAAAAACAGCCTGGGGTGCAGTTGCTGCAAGCGGATTCACATTAATTGGTTTCCAACCAGCTGGTGATGTTTATTACAGGTACGGTGTTGCTGCTGCACAACCTGCCGCCGCTGCACTAACCGCTAGCGGTGCCAATGGTACAGTAGGTGGTAACACTGCTAATGATCCTGTGCCTGTAGCAGGAACTGCTGAGATTTTTATTAACGCAATGAGTGACTTGGACGGAGATGCTGCAGCTGGTGGTTTCTGGATGGACGAAGAAAATGGAGTTATGAATGACCTTGCTCCTGGTGTCTACTAAAAGCACCTAACAAATTAAATAGAAAGGCGGAGTAGTTCATTTAGGACTACTCTGCCTTTTTTACACACAGCATGCTTTTAACTGCTGTATGGTGCACTTCGAAGCAGAGGGAGAAAAAAACGAACCTCTTAACTTAATTTTAAATTCGTATTTTCTATGTTCCAACACTCTAAAAGCAGATTGAATTACCTCATTGCAGGTATATTTGTAGTTCTGATCGTCTGCCAGCAGTACGTCCAAAAAAGGCATGACTCAAGCTACAGCCATAGACAATTCTCAGTTCAAGATTTTAAATATCTCCCTAACAATAAATTTTTAAGAGGTGCAGCGTTATCGTATAACGAAATGCTCGCTGATATGATTTGGATAAAAGCTATTGGTTATTTTGGTCATCAGGACAGGCAGAACACAGGAGACTACCAATGGCTCTATCAACTGCTTAAGGCTACAACAACTCTTGATCCCTATTTTGATGATCCCTATGAATTTGGCGGAATCGTATTAGGAAATATTGCAGGTGATATAGATGGTAGCTTTGAAATTCTAGAGAAAGGGATGAACAACGTCCCAAAACATCATGAAAGGTATTGGTATCTCCCGTTTTTTACCGCATTCAACTATATGTATCATAAAGATGATTATCAAAAAGCGGCCCAATATCTTGAAATTGCTGCATCCTTTCCACAACGGCCAGACTATCTCCCCCTTTTAGTCGCAAGATTATATGCAAACACTCATGATCCTTCTGTTGCAATTCCATTTTTAAAAAGAATGATCGAACGTGCTCCAACTCCTGAAATGGTACAAAAACTTGATTTGCGTATAAAAGAAATCCAAGTTAAAGTTGACATCAACAACATTAATAAGGTTGTTGAATCTTATAAATCCATGACTGGTAACTATCCTGTTTCATTAGATGAACTAGTTAATAATGGTGTCATTTCTTCAATCCCTAAAGACCCGTTTGGAGGTAGTTACTTCCTTGATGAGGAGACTCATGAGGTCTTGACGACTACCAAAGTAGATAGTATGCAGTTGCATATTAAGAGAAACCGTGAATCTAAAGTTATCATAGATAAATAAATGACTATGGGTAAAACGATTATAGCGTTTAAAAATATAAAGAAGGTATACCGTATAGGATTCTGGGGTAAACCATTTGTTGCATTAGACAACCTAAATTTAGAAATCAAACAGGGTGAGATACTAGGATACATAGGACCTAATGGTGCTGGTAAGACGACAACTTTTAAAATGCTGCTCGACTTGATACGTCCAGACGATGGCAGTATAGAGGTTTATGGTAAACCAAATGGGCAAGAAGCTCGAAATTATATTGGTTTTCTACCGGAGAATCCCTATTTTTATATGTACCTTACTGCCTTGGAGTCTCTACATTTTAACGGCCAACTCAAAGGAATGGGTAGATTGGATCGAAAAAAAAGAATCCCTCAACTTCTTGAACTTGTAAATCTCGAGCATGCTGCAGATCGTCCATTAAAAAAATTCTCCAGAGGTATGTTGCAAAGAATCGGAATCGCTCAGGCACTTATTAACGATCCCGACATACTTATTCTGGACGAGCCTATGTCAGGATTAGACCCAAATGGTCGAAAAAGAATGCGTGATATCATCCTGGCTTGCAAGGAAGCTGGTAAAACCGTAATTTTTTCTTCACATATTTTATCTGATGTAGAAATAATGTGTGACAGAGCGGCCACAATAAGCAAAGGGAAGCTTCAAAAAATTATAGAGATTAAGGATATTCTTGATAAAAAAATAGAAGAATGGGAAATCACCTGTACTAGTCTGCCAGATAATGACAACTATGATGCCGAAATAGTCTATAAAACGAAAAATCAAATACTTTTAAAAGTAAGAACCGAGCCCCTTGCAAAATCAATTGTTATGGATATTGAAAAAAAGGGAGGTAGAGTGCTCTCGTTTGGTCCACAGCGCATTAGTCTTGAAGATTTATATAGTGAAACCGGAAGCTGAGATTATGTTCAAAGTTTTTGCACTAGCCTTAAACACCTTTCGTGAATCCATTCGTGACAGAGTTTTTTACAGCCTGCTCGCGTTTGCCATGATAATGTTGATATTTTCCCTTGTCTTAGGATATTTGACAATAGGTGATGAAATTAAAATTATAAAAGATTTCGGATTAGGCGCCATATCTTTGTTTGGCGTTTTAATTGCCATTTTTGTAGGTATCAGTCTTGTATATAAGGAAATGGAAAAAAGGACCATCTATGTTATTTTAGCGAATCCTATTTCAAGGCTTCAATTTCTCATGGGTAAATATCTTGGGTTATCAGCCACTCTCCTGGTTGAAGTCGTTGCTATGAGCATTTGTCTTTTGGTTTTGTGTTATATCAAAATGAAAGAGCCCGTGATGCCATGGGATCTGTTTCTGGCTATCATACCAATATGGCTTGAACTGCAGCTAATTCTTGCAGTCGCACTACTTTTTTCTACGTTTGTATCTCCTTTTTTAAGCGGTCTATTTACTTTAGCTATATTCGTGGTTGGCCATCTAACTCAAGATTTCAGGCATATTGCTGAGAATATGGAGAATTTGGCACTTCAAAAAACTGCTGATATCTTATACTACGTATTTCCTAATCTTGAGATATTGAATTATAAGACCAGAGTGGTTCACCATTTGGAAATCACAACTGGGGAGTTCTTGTCCTCTTTATTGTACGCAACAATATATACACTGTCTCTGTTATGCTTGGCTGTGTTGATTTTCCAAAAAAGAGATATCAGATAATCTGATACTTAATTCCAAAAATTCAGCGATGCTCCACTACTTTGGATTCAAATATCGCCACTTGGTGATGAAATATAACAATTCCATTTAAATAGAGTTGCTCTTATATTGGCAGTATTCGCATATGGTTTTTGTTATACCGTCTCCATTTTTATTTAATAAGAGTGCGTTATTCTAATTGCAATATTTATCGAACTGATGCTGTTTTCATTGATTCGGGAACCAAATTAGTTTAAAACGATATTTGAAACAAATCTTTGTCGTGGAATGAATCTTGCGAGATAGTTTGTACGGTCAATAAACGAAAACAAAGCCCGGATGGTAAAAACACGAAATAATGAGTACTTATTATAAACATACAAATCAAAGACTTGACAACAAGGGCTTCACTCTTACGGAGATGTTGATAGTTTTAGGTGTTGTTGTTATCGCTGCCGGTGTAGCTGTACCAAATCTTATCACTTGGTTTAACAATACATCTGTAAAATCTGCATCTCGTGATCTTTATTCAGCCATGCAACAAACGAGAATTAATGCTGTAAGCGAGAATTCAAGCGCTGCAATCGTTTTTGATACAGCTAACAACCGTTATTATCTCTGCAGTGATGCCGGTGCAGACGGTATTTGGGATTCTGCAAATGACCTTTTAGGGGTTGGGGACAACGTTATAGACAAAGCGGTTTCACTCACAAACTTTGAAAGATATCAAAACAGAGTACAATTTGGACATGGAAATGCAACTGTAGCAGTTGGTGCAGGTTTTGATGATGAAGTAACCTATGTAGGACCCGATAATGTGCTGGTTATAAGTTCCCAAGGAATTCCTAATACTAGCGGTTACGTATATCTTGAAAATCCTAATACTGGGAACTCTTACGCTGTTGGGACTTTAACAAGCGGTTTAGTTCGATTGCTAAGATGGAATGGGGTAGCATGGGAATAAAAAACGAAACTGGGTTTACCCTGATCGAAATGATGATGGCCTTGGTTATCGGAATCATGATAACTGGAGGCGCATACTCTATTTACACAACACAACAGCAAAGCTACTACGCTCAGGATCAAGTTGCTGAAATGCAACAGAATCTTAGAGCCGCATTTACAGTGATGGTAAATGAACTACGCATGGCTGGATACGATCCCCAAGTAACGGGTAACTTTGGAATCACATCTGCACTTGCAGGCCGTGTTCAGTTTACAACTGATACCGACCAAGACGGCATAGTAGATGCTAATGAAACAATTGATATTGGATATTCTACAACAGTTGATGCTGATGGAGACGGTTTACCCAATGCCAACCCAGATCCAGCTGACATTGGCATTCAGAGGGGAGGTGCTGGAGGTTTTCAGGACATTGCCGAAAATATACAAGCTGTAGAATTTCTTTATTTGGATGAAAATGATGCGGTGACAGCGGTTCTGGCTGATATCAGATCAATTCAAATCACCTTACTTGCAAGATCTAGTGGAGCTGATGGTAATTACTTAAACAGTTCAACCTATACCGCTTCCGTTCCTTCAGGGATGAATTTAGGACCGTATAACGACAATTTCCGAAGACGAATAATAACTATTCGGCTACGATGCCGCAACTTAGGATTAGGATCATAAGCAAATGAAACTTAAACACAACAATAAAGGCTTCACGCTTATCGAGGCATTGTTCTCTATGGTTGTCCTTGCGGTCGGAATACTGGCTCTTCATATGATGCACGTCTCATCCACTCGTGGCAATAGCTCCGCAAATAAAATCACTATCGCAACTTCCTCTGTCAGTAGTATTTATGAAATTTTATTAAATAGTGACTATTCTTCAGCACTTATGACAGCTGGGAACCATAACGACAACGAATTGATAGGTAACTATACCTTACCTAATAACAACTACGTAGCTTCGTGGACAGTAACCCAATGGACCAACACCGATGGTGTTGACAATGACGGCGATGGGGCTACTGATGAAAACGATGAAAATGAAATCAAATTCGTTACCCTCGTAGTCACATATCAAGACCAAGCAGCTAAGACCAATACTATTAACTTTTTAAAGAGTACGCTTTACTGATGACAATTATAATAAGACTTAAACAAAGACTGTATAATGAAGATGGCTTTGCTTTAATAACCACCTTGCTCATTCTTGCTCTTTTGACAGTTGTAGGGACAGCCGCTATCGAAACAACAAGCTTTGAATTAAAAATAGCCGGAAATGAACGCTTGGTACAAGAGAGGTTTTATATAGCAGACTCAGGGTGGACCCAAACTGGCCCTCATCTCAATGCTCTTGCCTCAGCTCCAGATTTCGTCAACTTATCTCTTTTACCAGGCAATACAACTGTTCGTAATTATGGCGATGGTACTGATAGCGTGCTAAACGATACATTTACCGTTAATCCGGATGGTATCATTAACGGAACGTCCTACTGGTATCGTATTAATTATGAACAAGTTTATTCAGTAACAAAATTCGGTCCAGGATACCAAGAGTTCGAATATTCCGTAGACTGTACAGCTAATGGTGAGGCCGAAGTTGCTACGATAGTTAGAAAAATATACCAGGTCGGGTATTAAAACCTGAATCGTTGACTGGTTTTACAACTAAACCTCTCCAGCAATAAAAGGGGAAACTCAATGCTAAAACGTAATTGTATTTTTTCAGTAAGTTTAACGATTTTCGGTTTTTTGCTTTTTACTTGCCTTTTGGTTTCCACAGCACATGCAGTCTGTAATATCGATGCGAATGGTACCTATATTGAAGCAGAAGATTTCACCGGATCACACGATTTAGCTTCAAGTCCGAACCAAGATAATCGTTTTGAGGAAGTCACTGGATACGCTAATGCAAATGGCAATGAAGTTCTACGTTCCGGAGATGATGGAGTTCATGGGAATGATCCGGTTAATGAAGTCAAAACTTACGAAGTTTATTTTGGTACGACTGGAACGTACTATATGTGGATGCGTGGAATTGGCTTTAGCAACTCTGAAGACTCTATGTTCTTCACTATAGATGATGACACCACTGTAGATGATGATGAAACCTGGAAAGCATGGAACTTTGGAGGTAATTACAACAGTTTTGTCTGGACTAAATCCATGCAGGTCGGCTCGGATAACACTATCGAGATAACAAGTGCCGGAACATATTACATCAGAATAGCCATGCGAGAAAAAAACTCTATAATTGATGGATTTTTTCTCACTACGAATAGTTCATATACTCCGACAGATTCAAATGTTCCAAGTTCAGTTACAAGCTTAAACCCTGAAGCCGGTTGTTCAGGTTCATACTGGGTCGCGGATCCTACTACTCTCGGTCCGTCATGTTATGAAGGGTATAATGCAGAATCAAAGGAATTTACAATAACAAACTCTGGAACTGTAGCAGATTCAACAGATGCCACCATAATCAGCAGTGAAACATGGGCAGTCGTAAATGATAGTACTATACCAGCCTTGGCCAAAGATGCCTCTCACACAGTTACAGTCGATTTTGAAACATCAGGGCTTTCAGAGGGTTCTCATACCGCAACTTTGACTATTACGGGAGATGCAAACAATTCACCCCTTACAATTGATATAACACTAATAGTAGACGAAGTCCCCACAACTTCTTCATGTGGAGAAATTCCGCTATTTGCAGAGAGTCTGGTTCAACCCGCGATTATGGTACAACTCGACACATCCGGCAGTATGAAAAACCAGATGGCTGTCAGTGGAGGAACTCAAAGTCGCATAGATATTGCTGAAGGGGTTCTATCGCAACTCTTTGAAGACAGGTCAATTTCATGGGGTTTTGGTACTTGGGCAGGTGGAAACTGCGGGGCATCAGACTCCGACAACGCAGATACGTATTATACAAATTATCGAGTTGGAATAGATGACCATGATGACGAGCACCAGACTGCACTTCAAGACAATGTATACGATGGATCACCTTCAGGCTGTACACCTCTTGTACCAACGATGCGTGCGGCTTTAAAGTACTTTCAAGGAACACGCGAGGATAATTACTACAATGAAAAATACTCAGAACTATCCTGCCAGCCGCGTATTTTAGTTGTAGTTACAGACGGGCTTGGCAACACAGCGACAGACAATGATGGAATTGATGATGTTGTGCAGGATTTGATTGATGAAGGAATCAGTATTGTTGCTGTTGGCTTTGGTTTAAGCAATGCTACACAGTTAGATAGAATTGTACAAGCTATGCAGGTTGCCGGGATAGCTGACGCTGAAGACTACCTGTTTCATCTTCACGAAGAAGACGAGAATGGTGTCGCTGTGCCTTTTATGGCCCAGAACGAGGCTGAATTTATCTCAGCAATGAACAGTGTTGTTTCCAACGTAAAAGCCCAAGTTTTTCATGGTTCCTCACCAGCCTTATCAACCTCTGTTACCGATGGAGCTGTTCTTTTGAATGCCTCATTTGATGCTTCTGATTGGAGTGGAAATTTAAGTGCAACCAAATTCAATACGTTCACTGGAGACCTTAACCCGACATACCTCTGGGAAGTAAAAGACGTTATGCCGGCTACAATCAACGCGTTTATCTATAACAGTGAAGCCTCCGATCTTGTTTCAAAATACGTTGATTCCTCGGATCCAGATGTAGACTCAATAGACGGAGATAATTACCTGTGTAAACCGCTTGGTGATATCATTAATTCAACCCCAGTAATTGTTGCCAACCCGCCATATTATTATAATTTTGATTCCTATTTTCTATTCAAATATGACGAAACCGTAAGAGATCGCGACCAAATGGTATATGTTGGTGCAAATGACGGTGCTCTTCACGCATTCCAATTGTCGGACGGTGTTGAACGATGGCGATTCTATCCGAACAGTGTTAAAGCAGAGATGGCAAAAGCTGAAACAAGCGCGGCTGATGATCCGTGCTCAACAGCATATTGCCATAAATTCCTTTTAGATGGATCTCCTGAAGCTGCAGATGTTTATGTAGGTTCCACAACTGGATGGCGCACTATTTTAACTACTGGGCTTGGTAAAGGAGGCTCTGCTTACTTTTCCTTAGATGTCACCTATGGGGAAGATTTTGATGCAGGGGCTGTCTCGGTCGAAGGTGGAACAGTAGCTGTCAAATCTAAGTATTTATGGGAATTTACCGACACCGAATTGGGACTTGCTACATCTGCGCCTGCCATAACCAGAGTCTATGATGATCCAAACTCAGCAGGTTGGGCTACATACTTTAGCTCTGGATTGGCCTCCACAGACTTACTCCAGGCATCTAAAGAAGCTTATCTCTTTGCTGTAGGAAGTTATGACCAGGGGTATGTATGGGAAGATGCAGACGGGAATCCAACATATAAAGTAAAACTTCATTCCGGAACCTTGCTTGATGATAAGGGATCATCACCCGTTGTTGTAGATAGCTACGGCGAAGATTATCTGACTGATAGAATTTACTTGGGCAACCTTTATGGGAACATGTATAGGGTGTCTGACATTGGTTTCAATCAAACACCTGACTGCGATATTTTATTTAACTTTGAAAAAACTGATCATCGAAATCCTGTAACTGCAACCCCATCTTATGGATATGTGGGTGGCGGAGATTTATGGATTTATTTCGGAACTGGACAATACTCTGAGCAGGTTGATAAGCACACTACATATCAGCAATACTTCTTTGGTTTGTTTGATGAAGATGCAGCAAAAAATGACGATGGGCTTGATCCATATAAATATGATGATCTTGTTGAAATGCAGACCTCTATCATAGAGGCCTATGCTTTGGATGAAGATGGAAATAGGGTTGATTTGAACGGGGACAATAGAGTGACCACAGCCGATATGTTTAAGTATCGTACCCTTTCATGTGACAGTCCAGATGAAGATGGAAAATGCAACCCCGATAAAGAATCATGGGCCATTAAACTGGCTGTACCTACAACCAGCGCATCTGAACGAGTCATTACACAGCCTCTTGTTGTTTCAGGAATAGTTTTTATCGTGACATTCATCCCAGATGGAGATGTTTGTGAAGGAAACGGCGATGCATGGATATTGGCTGTCGATTGGGAAACCGGTGAATTTGTTGAAAATTCAGTTTTTGACATCAACGGTAACGGAACGTTTGATGATGGTGACAAAACGGTTCAGGATGCAGACGGAACTAATCACAAAGTTGCCGGCTTCTATCTTGGAGGGGGCAAACCCTCTGATTCAATAGCCATTTATGGAAATAAGATTGCAGTTGGTGGTACAGGTGGACTGCTTAGCGGCGATGTCGACACTACAGTTGATGATGATGACGATGACGATGATGACGACGACGATGATGACCCAGAAGATTTAATACCAGTTAATTTGGAGGATCTAGAAGCAAAACTGAGATCCTGGCAGCAGATATTTAAGGACTAGAGGTGACGTATGAAATCATATAAAATTATTTTGCTTACACTTTTGTGGTTTTCAGTTTTCAATATGGCATATGCCGATGAAGTCCAACCGGATTATCCTGTATTTACAGATATCATACATGAGTGGTCATCGTCAGGCAAAATAATGCAATTAGGTGACCATACAATTGGCACTATTAATTCAGTTTGGCTTGATAGAGGACAGTATGACGTCAACGGTGAAAAAGTTCTCACAAAAGCTAATACAGCTTATATTAAAAATGGTCAACCAGCTACTGCAGTGATTAAAGGAAAGGATAAAACTGGATTATTGATCGCCCATAAAATAATTATTTTTTCAGGAAAAGGGCTTAAAAATGCAGTTGAAAAACTTTCTCCATCACAAAGAGAAGAATATAGCTCGTATTTAGATTGAGCGGCTCTTTTACTGCATATAACCACAATTGACTTTTGAGACAATTCGGTTTAGAAAGATAGTTCATTTACTGTAACCGCTAATCTGGAGAAAAAATGAATATCCGCAATTGTCCAAAATCTTCATTCGCTATTTTTCTTGTAATTATATGCTCCTTGTTTATAACAGGCTGTTTATTCAGTTCAAACAGCTCAAAGCCCCAGGAAGAATCAACACAGCCTCCTGTAGCATCAGAGCAGATCGAAGAAGAACCAAAAAAACCGACCGCAATATACCACGATTTTGAAGATGTGATTGTTCCAATGGAATTATCTGTTGTTAAAGACCGTACGGTGATTGTTTCAACGCCTGGCTTTAAGTCCGGTATACTTACTTTAAAAGGTAGGGTAGAATCTAATTCTTTGTACAACTTTTTCAGCGTGAACATGGAAAAGGACAACTGGCAGGTTATTTCAAGGATTAAATCACCTGAAACCACGATTATGGTGTATCAGAAAACTGCTCGTTGTGCTGTTATAACCATTCGTGATGAGCAAATTTACACCTACGTAGAAATTGGTGTTGCACCCACAATGGGAGGCGGGCCGGTTAAATCCTCAGGCTCTTTGACTTACTAATGGAGTTCGAAGGCAAACATATCCTGCTTGGTGTTACAGGAGGTATTGCAGCATATAAATCTGTTGAGTTGCTCAGACTGTTCAAAAAAGCCGGGGCAGATGTCACTGTATCCATGACAGAGGCTGCAACCCGCTTTGTCGGAAAAACCACTTTTGAGGTTCTGTCTGAAAATCCGGTCCTTTGTGACCTGTGGACAGATACTCAGTCCAGTGTCACCCATATAGACGTTGCCACCCGCTCTGATCTGGCTGTTGTTGCTCCTGCAACTGCCAACTGTATAGGCAAGCTTGCCCACGGCATTGCAGATGATGCACTTACTACTACCATGCTTGCACTAACCTGCCCTGTAATGATCTGTCCTTCAATGAACACAGATATGTACCAAAATATGAGGGTACAGAATAATCTTGATATTTTAGAAAAATCAGGGATGGACATCATTGATCCGGATTCAGGAGCACTGGCATGTAAAACAGTTGGGGCAGGGCGTTTACCAGAACCATGGTTTATTTTTGATAGAGTTTGTGCACTGTTAACCAAAAAAGATTTAAAAGGAAAAAAGGTACTGGTTTCTGCCGGCCCAACACTTGAATCAATCGACCCAGTCAGATACATCAGCAATCACTCATCCGGTAAAATGGGGTATGCCATAGCTAGGGCTGCAGAGCAAAGAGGGGCTTTTGTTACCCTTGTATCCGGCCCTGTCAGTCTGGAAACCCCTATTGGGGTAGAACGGATCAATATTGAAAGTTGCGATCAAATGGCCGATGCAATGCTATCTAATCTTGAGAGAGCTGATGTCATTATAAAAGTGGCCGCAGTTGCAGACTATAAGCCGGTTTCAACTGAAGACAAAAAAATAAAGAAGACAGATGAATCAACGTCCATGTCGTTAGCTCTTTCAGAAAATGTAGACATCTTAAAAGCTATCGGTAATATTAAACGGCCGGATCAGATTCTTGTCGGATTTGCTGCCGAGACAAACGACCTTGAAATGCATGCTAAAGCAAAAATGAAAAAAAAGAACCTTGATATGATCGCAGCCAACCTTGTAGGCGGCGAGGATTCAGGTTTTAGAGCGGATACAAATAAAGTCAAATTATTTACCAGGAATGGCAACGTAGTTGATATACCGCTCATGTCAAAAGAAAAAGTCGCTCACAGTATTTTGGATGCCATTGTCAAAATAATTTATTGATAGATTCAAATGGCTGACCATCAACCAAATACCAAGATTCAGAATCTGGAAACTGAGTTTTTACATGCTCTTGATGCCTTGTCTCAATTTTTGGAGCAACAGAGCCGCTTAGGCAATACCTTTCCGTCGCTTTCTGAGGATTCATTAGATACAATCGAAAAATGGGGTACAAAGGCTTGGTACTCCCATGGTTTCTCAGCTCAAGGTCCTAAGAATGCACAAGTCATGATTGTTGACAGCAATGGGAATTTTTACGATGGTATTGGCGGTAACTTACTTGTCAAAATACTTAAAGCCATGCACTTGACCCCATCACAGGTGTATATTTGCAATACTGCAGATGTAAACCGCATCCAGTCCCATATAGTCAATTATAATCCACACGCAATAATAACCTTGGGAAAAAAGGCTGGAAACCTTCTCCTACAAAACAATCTTAGTTTAACAGATTTTCGTGGACAGTTTTTTGAAATTAAAAATGTTCCGGTTATGCCGACCTTTCATCCGTCCGATCTTATAGAAAACCCATCCCTTAAGCGTCAGGTCTGGGATGACATGCAAAAAGTCATGGCCCGGATAGGATTATAGCCCCATGATTCTTGATCAATTTTCAAATACCCTTGAAGCGGAAAAAGGGTATTCGGTGCATACACTAAAAGCCTATTCATCGGATATAAAAGATTTCATTCGATTTTACCTTCATACAGATGGTTGTGAAGATACTGAATCCCAAGCCATATTCATGGACAGGGTAAAGGATGTTGATCATAAGAACATACGCAAGTACATGGCAGCCATGGTCATGCGCAAAATTAGCAAAAAAACCATTTCAAGACGCTTGTCTGCTCTAAAGGTGTTTTTTGATTATCTTATCAGGATCGGCAAAATTCAATTGAACCCGGCAGAAGCCATACCATTTCCAAAATTAGAAAAGACTTTGCCAAAGGCCGTTGGAGTAGATGACATTTTTAAACTTCTCGATAACACAAAAATCGAGACATGGTTAGATAAACGTAATCTTGCAATGTTTGAAACCTTTTACTCTACCGGTATGCGGATATCTGAAATTCACGGTATGAATATGGCCGATATTGACTTTAAAACCCAAGTGATTAGAGTGATAGGCAAAGGTAACAAGGAGCGAATTGTACCGGTTGGAACACGCGCCCTTGATACCATTAAAACTTACAGGGCTTGTTTAAAGGAAGAGTTTAAGGCGGTATTTGTGAATAAAGATTTTAACCGGCTTGGAAAACGGTCCATACGCCGTATTCTTGATAAAATAGTGCTCGAATGTGGAATTGGGTTGAAAATTTCACCCCACACGCTTAGACATTCTTTTGCAACCCACATGCTCGATTCGGGCGCTGATTTGAGGGGCATTCAAGAGATCCTGGGACATGCAAGCCTATCCACAACACAAGTATATACTCATGTGAGCATGGACCGGTTGATGGCGGTCTATGACAGATCCCACCCTAGACGATAGATTCTTTAACAGTCACGAACAAGTTTTGATTGTGTAAGACATAATCAGGAGAAATAATAGATGGAAAATTTAAGTTTTCATGGTACTACCATTCTTGCCGTCCGGGTAAAAGGACAGGTAGTGGTCGCAGGTGACGGCCAGGTGACACTGGGCAATATTGTGACCAAGCACAAAGCCAAAAAAGTCAGACGCATTTACAAAGATGAAATCATTACCGGGTTTGCCGGTGCAACGGCTGATGCGTTGACTTTGTCTGAAAAACTTGAACAAAAACTAGAGCAATACAACGGGAATCTTACACGCTCTTGTGTTGAACTTGCAAGAGAATGGAGAACAGACAAGTACTTACGGCGTCTAGAGGCTATGATGATTGCAGCAGATAACAATAATACCTACCTGTTATCAGGAAATGGGGATGTGATAGAACCGGATGATGGTATTATCAGCATTGGCTCCGGCAGTATATCTGCTCAATCTGCAGCAATAGCCTTAAGCGAGAATACAGATTTGGAGCCCATGGAAATTGTGAAAACTGCTATGAAAATAGCTGGAGATCTTTGCATATACACAAATCATCATATCACGATCGAAACTATAGATAGCTAATATCGTTTTTGGAATATAAAGAATGAAAGATTTAAAACCCAATCAAATCGTAACAGAACTTGATAAATACATCATCGGGCAAAATGATGCCAAAAAATCTGTGGCTATAGCACTTAGAAACAGGTGGCGCAGAAGGCAACTAGACAAAGACTTACAAGAAGAGATTGCTCCTAAGAATATTATTTTAATAGGTCCGACAGGTGTAGGTAAAACTGAGATTGCTCGCAGATTAGCCAATTTAACGGATTCTCCATTTTATAAAGTTGAGGCGTCCAAATTTACCGAGGTTGGATATGTAGGCCGGGATGTAGAATCCATGATCCGGGATTTGGTTGAACTGACCGTTAACATGTTAAAAAGCCGCCAAAAAGAAACTGTACAGGAAAAAGCTGTCAGAATTGCAGAAGAACGTGTACTTGATATTCTCTTGCCGCCAGCAAAACCTGCTGCAGCGGGTTTTGGTTTTGGTGAAAATGATGCGGTTGAGTCCGAACAAGAGCCGCAACCTTCTGCAGCAACCCGTGAAAAACTACGCAAGATGTTGAAAGCTGGTAAACTAAACGAGCGTAAAATAGACATTGATGTGTCTGACAAATCTTCACCTATGGTCGAAATCTTTTCTAATACAGGTATGGAGGAGATGGGCATAAATTTAAAAGATATGCTCGGCAATATTATGCCTAAAAATACCAAACGTAGAAGTTTGAAGGTAAAAGAGGCGCTCAGACTCATCACCCAGGAAGAAGCCGGACACCTGGTGGATATGGAACAGGTAAAAGTTGACGCTATTAAAATGGTCGAGCAATCGGGCATCATATTTATAGATGAGATTGATAAAATTGCAGGCAAGGAAAAAAGCCACGGTCCTGAAGTCTCCAAAGAAGGGGTGCAAAGAGATCTTCTGCCTATTGTTGAAGGCAGTTCAGTACCGACAAAATATGGTACGGTAAAAACAGATCATATTCTATTTATAGCGTCAGGCGCATTTCACGTATCAAAACCGTCTGACCTGATCCCCGAACTTCAGGGACGGTTTCCAATTCGTGTCGAACTAAGTTCACTTGGTGCCCATGAATTTACAAGGATACTTACTGAACCTAAAAATGCCTTAGTGCTTCAGTATATTGCATTGCTTAGAACAGAAGGTGTCCATCTTAGCTTTACGCAGGATGCTGTAGAAAAGATTGCTGATATCGCTGTTGAAGTAAATGCATCTACAGAAAATATCGGTGCAAGACGACTTCATACCTTGATGGAAAAGTTGCTTGAAGAAATTTTGTTCAACGCACCGGACGTAGAGGAAAAAGAGATTGTGGTTAACGCAGAGTTTGTGTCGGAACAGTTGATGGACATTGTCCAAAACGAAGATTTAAGCAGGTATATACTATGAGCAATACGGTCGCAGACATACTGATTGAGGCGCTTCCCTATATCCGTAAATTTTCAGGCAAGACCGTTGTAATCAAATACGGTGGTCATGCAATGGTGGATGAGAAGCTTAAAAAGGACTTTTCTAACGATATCATCCTGCTTAAGACGATAGGGGTCAATCCTGTAGTGGTCCATGGTGGCGGTCCTCAAATAAACAAAGTACTTGATGCCATGGGCATCACGTCCACATTTATCCGCGGGATGCGGTATACAGATGACGCGACCATGGATGTGGTTGAGATGGTTTTAGGCGGCAAAGTGAACAAAGATATAGTTGCCCGGATCAATAGAGAAGGGGGCAGGGCAGTAGGGCTCTCAGGAAAAGACGGGGGACTTATTTTGGCTGAAAAAATGACCATTGTACACCAGGAAGACGAAAGCAAACCGCCTGAGATTATAGACCCTGGAATGGTTGGTGATGTGGCCGATGTAAACCCTGAAATAATCCATACCCTTACAGCCAGAGGCTTTATCCCCATCATTGCACCTGTAGGTATAGGTAGTCAGGGAGAGACCTACAATATCAATGCGGATGTGGTTGCGTCAAAAATAGCTTCTGCTTTAAATGCTGAAAGACTTATGTTGGTAACAGATGTAGATGGCGTGCTTGACGAAAATAAGACGCTTGTTTCATCTGTGAATGATGAGGAAATCAAGAAAATGATTTCCGACGGCAGAATTTCAGGGGGCATGATTCCAAAAGTTGAGTGTGGTCTTTCCGCTCTTAAATCCGGAGTAAAAAAGTCTCATATCATTAATGGAAAAATTCCACATGCTGTGTTACTTGAACTGTTTACAGATTCCGGCATTGGAACCCAGGTATTTGCCAACTAATTTAGACCTAAAACATTTAGGACCACTACTATAAAAGGGGAAAGCGTGAGCATTCAATATACTGAAGACCATATTTTTAAAACCTATCTTCGTCAGGGCCGCCCCTTTATAAAGGGAAAAGGTACTAAACTAATTGATGACCAGGGAAAAGAATACACTGATTTTCTGGCCGGAATTGCTGTCTGCAATTTGGGACATTGCCACCCTGCTGTCACCCGGGCAATTGAAAAACAGGCATCAAAATTAGTTCATGTATCCAACCTGTTTTACACTCAACCCCAATCTGAGTTGGCTAAAGCACTCACAGAAAGCAGTTTTGCCGACAGAGTATTTTTTGCAAATTCAGGTGCAGAGGCAAATGAAGCTGCCATCAAACTTGCTCGAAGATATTTCCAATCCAAAGGGGTAAAAAATCGTTACAAAATTATAACGATGACCCAAAGCTTTCATGGCCGGACTATGGCCACACTGTCTGCCACTGGTCAGGATAAAATTAAGGATGGTTTTCTCCCCTTACTTGAAGGATTTTCTCATGTACCATTTAACGACTTTCATGCGTTAGAAAAAGAATTAGATGATACAGTTTGTGCAGTTATGATGGAGCCGATACAAGGTGAAGGTGGTGTAGTTCCTGCTGACAAGGACTATATTGAGGCTGTGAGAACGCTTTGCACTGATACTGGCACACTTTTGATATTTGATGAGATTCAATCCGGCATGGGACGTTGCGGTGCCTTGTTCGCCCATCAGTCCTATGGTGTGACTCCGGATATTATGACACTTGCCAAAGGGCTTGCCAACGGTATGCCTATAGGGTCAATGCTTGCTACTGCTGATGCAGCCAAAGGATTTGATTACGGCAGCCATGCAACCACATTTGGCGGTACCCCGCTTGCTACAGCTACAGCACTTGAAGTTCTTAAGCAAATTTCTGATTCTCGCTTTCTTGACTCTGTTTTAGAAAAAGGCACCTATTTTAAAGAAAAACTTCTTTTGCTTAAGGAAAAATATCCAAAAATTGTTGATGTCAGGGGAAAAGGCCTTCTTATCGGCTTGGAGTTGGATGTAAGCAATGGAAAAAATGCCGGGGATTTCGTTTCCGGTTGCTTCAAAAAAGGCTTTATTATTAATGGAATTCAGGATAAAGTTCTTAGATTTGCACCACCCTTAATTATCAGTACAACAGAAATTGACAAGTTGGTTTCCGTATTGGACAGCCTGCTTACGGGAGAAGACAATTGAAAAAAGATTTACTCTCATTACTGGATCTTGAAAAAGAAGATTTCGAACTTCTTTTTAAACGTGCTCTTACCCTTAAAGAACGCCATAAAAAAGGGATTTTTGATTCTTTGTTGGCCGGAAAAACGCTTGGCTTGATCTTTGATAAAAAATCAACCAGAACACGGATCGCGTTTGAAACCGCCATGATTCAGATGGGCGGACATCCTATTTATATGAGTACTCAGGACACACAGATATCCAGGAATGAACCTGCTAAAGATACCGCCCGGGTACTGTCAAGGTACATCGACTGCTTGGCTATGAGAACGTTTGATCATGCTTTAGTTGAAGAATTTGCACAAAGCTCAACCATTCCTGTGATCAATGCTCTGACGGATTCGTTTCATCCTTGTCAGATTTTAAGTGATATTATGACCGTTATCGAACACAAAGGCGGATATAAAGACGTAAGAATTGCATGGGTGGGTGATGGCAATAATGTTGCAAACTCCTGGGTGAATGCGGCTTCTGTGCTTGGATTCAATCTGGTACTCGGCTGCCCGGAAAACCATAGTATAAAACCGGAAATCATTGACGCATCAGGTGCAGACACCAAGGACAACATTATTTTTACAAATGATCCTAAAGAGGCTGTAAAAGACGCTGATGTCGTTTATACAGATGTTTGGGCCAGTATGGGAGAAGAAGACGAACTTGAAGGACGACTTGCTGCTTTTAAAGGGTTTCAGGTAAACGAGGAGCTTTTAAACGGTGCCAAATCAGATGTTCTTGTTCTCCACTGCCTACCCGCCCATCGCGGGGAAGAAATTTCTGAATCCGTATTGGAAGCAGAAAACGGAGCATTCTGGGATCAGGCTGAAAATAAAAGGCACATGCATAAAGCCATATTAGAACAGTTGATTTTAAAAAACTAAACCTTTTTATGCAGGAAAAAAGCTGATGAGCGAAAAATTATGGGGCGGACGATTTTCAGAATCCACTGACGAACTTGTAGAAAAATTCAACGCCTCCATTGATGTTGATAAACGACTGTATGAAAGCGATATTAAAGGAAGCCAGGCACATCTGAAAATGATGGCCAGCCAAGGGATCATTTCGAACAATGAAGCTGACACATTAGTCGATGGATTAAATGTTGTAAAAGGCCAAATCGACAATGATGAAATCGAATTTACTGATACCCTTGAAGATATACACATGCACGTGGAAGATGCCTTGGGCAAAGTCTCCGGAGAAGTGGCCCGAAAACTTCACACAGGCAGAAGCCGAAATGATCAGGTGGCGCTTGATGTAAGAATATACCTTAAAGAAGAGACAATAAACGTCATCACAATGCTAAAGCGGTTACAGGCAGCTTTAGTTACTCTTGCAGCAAACCATACAAAAACCATTATGCCTGGTTACACCCATCTACAGCGTGCACAACCTGTATTGTTCGCTCATCACCTCATGGCCTATTATGAGATGTTCAAACGCGATATCGAAAGACTTGAAGATTCGTTAAAACGGGTAGATGTAATGCCCCTTGGTGCCGCTGCATTAGCAGGAACTACGTTCCCAATTGATCGGCAGCATACTTGCGACACGCTAGGTTTTACCAGAGTCTCTGAAAACTCTATGGACTCTGTTTCCGATCGTGACTTCATTATGGAATTTATCTCCCATGCGTCTATTTGTATGATCCATATGTCCAGGTTGTCCGAAGAACTGATACTCTGGTCATCATCTGAGTTCTCATTTATCACGATTTCAGATGCATTCACTACTGGGTCATCCATTATGCCTCAAAAAAAGAACCCTGATGTTGCAGAGTTGGTTCGAGGTAAAACAGGTCGCGTTGTTGGCAACCTGGTCGCTATTTTAACGACTATGAAATCGTTGCCTATGGCATACAATAAAGACATGCAAGAAGATAAGGAACCTTTGTTTGATACTGTAGATACCCTTAAAATCTGCACTGAAGTCTACACCCGCATGTTTGCCAATATTGAAGTCCACAGCGACAATATGGAAAGGGCGTGCAAACAGGGTTTTTTAAATGCTACTGACTTTGCCGACTACCTTGCCAACAAAGGAATGCCTTTCAGGCAGGCTCATGCTGTTGCAGGAAAGGCGGTTGCGTTTGCCATTACCCAAAAAAAAGAGTTGGAGGAATTAACTCTGGAGGAGATGACATCTTTTTCAGAGCTTATTGAAAAAGACATTTATGATTTTATCTCTTTGGAAGCCATGATAGAACGTCGGAACTCTTATGGCGGCACTGGATTTGACAATGTCGCAGGAGCGGTTGAACTTGCCAAAAAGGAGCTTGATCTTTGAATTTCACTAAAAACAACATTCTTGTCAGCATCATCCTAATTTGCTTGGGTATAACTATTGCCATGGGTTGTGGTAAAAAAGGTCCGCCATTACCTCCTCTCAAAGATGGAAATGTTTTGGCCCAACCGATTAATCTAAGCTACACTGTCGAAGACAAGCAAGTAACACTCACATGGAATCATAAAACAGATCCGGAAAATGCAAAGCTTGAACCTGAAGGATTTGAGGTCTTTTTAGCTACAAAATCTCTTGACGGTTGCGAAGGATGCCCTTTCATTTTTAAATCCATCGGTATCGTTTCAATGCCAGAAACAGAGTACAACTATACTATGGATGAAGATCTGCATTATTATTTTAGAGTCCAGGCGCTTGGCGCTGACGGGATGAAAAGTACACAATCGGATACCCTTTACATTGAGCGTCAATAATACAAGTCGTAAAACTTCGGCATACCTGAGTATCGGATCCAACAAAGGTGAAACGGTTAAAAACCTTTGTCTGGCCATACAAACCCTTAAAAAAAAGCAGGGTGTTCGTTTGATAAAGGTGTCAAGCTTTTATAAGACTGCACCCCAAAACTACACGGATCAGGATTGGTTTGTAAACGCTGCTTTGAAGATAGAAACAACCCACTCTCCTGAAGCCCTGCTTGAATTACTCAAAGAGATAGAAGGACGGCTTGATAAGGATGGAAAACCATTTCGGTTTGGTCCTAGAATCATCGATCTGGATATCATTTTTTTTGGCAATAAGATTATAAAAACAGATCGGCTCGAACTACCTCATCCGAGAATGCACGAACGCTGTTTTGTCCTGTTGCCCCTTTGTGACATTGATAAAGATTTGGTTCATCCGGTGTCAGGACAGACTACCGGTGAACTGTTAAAACAAATAGAAACAGACGACACCCAGGCGGTCATACCCCTGGACCAGGAGGAAACCCGTGAAATTTTTTATTGATACAGCCAACATTGAACAGATTAAAGATGCCAACAACATGGGAATGGTGGACGGGGTTACAACGAATCCGTCACTCATTGCCAAAGAGGACGGTGAGTTTAAAGAAATAATCGCTGAGATATGCCAAATTGTCGACGGCCCTGTTTCAGCTGAGGTGATCAGCCTTGACTATGAAGGTATGGTAAAAGAGGCCAGAGAGCTTGTGCAGATTGCAGATAATATTGCTGTTAAAATCCCAATGACTGTAGATGGCCTAAAAGCGGTTAAAACCCTGTCATCAGAAGGAATTAAAACCAATGTTACCCTCGTTTTCTCAGCCCTTCAGGCATTGATGGCCGCCAAAGCCGGCGCAACATTTGTTTCTCCATTTGTTGGACGCTTGGACGACTTGGCCCAGGAGGGTATGGGATTGGTTGAGGAGATAGCACAAATCTTCGCCAACTATGATTTCGAGACTGAAATAATTGTTGCTTCTGTTAGAAGCCAACTCCATGTACTTGACTCAGCACTTCTTGGTGCACACATCGCAACCATCCCCTATGGCGTACTCAAAAAACTGGCTGCTCACCACATGACTGACAAAGGTATTGACGCATTTCTCGCAGATTGGAAGAAAAAGAACGGATAATGAACCGTTTTAAAAAACTAAAACGTTTTGTACTAACTCCCAATTTTATGACTATAGGCAGGATTGCGGCTGTTCCTGTGCTGGTGGTTTTACTTATGTATGAGAACAGGGCTACCACTTTCTTGGCAGCCCTGATCTTTTCACTTGCTTCTGTCACAGATTATTTAGATGGATATCTCGCACGAACTAGAGGGCTTGTAACCACTTTGGGAAAAATACTCGATCCTTTGGCAGATAAATTATTGATATCAAGCTCTTTGATTATGCTTTCACATCTTGAATTTATACCGGGCTGGATTGTTTGCGTGATAGTTGGACGAGAACTTTCTGTAACCGGCTTAAGATGTATACTCATTGAGAACAATCAGGATGTATCAGCCTCATGGCTGGGTAAGTATAAAACCGGGTTCCAAATTGCAGCAATTATACCACTGACAATTCACTACACGTATTTGGGTATTAATTTCAACGGTATAGGACAGGTACTGTTATACGGTGCATTGATTTTTACTGTGTGGTCAGGTGCTGACTACTTTATAAAGGCTAGAAAATACCTGATATAGCAATTTTTTATTGACAAAAGAACCTGATCCATATATAAATCCTTTTTGTTGCTGAGCGGGAATAACTCAGTGGTAGAGTGCGACCTTGCCAAGGTCGAAGTCGCGGGTTCAAATCCCGTTTCCCGCTCCACTCAAGGCGGCTTGGCCAAGGGGTAAGGCAACGGCCTGCAAAGCCGTTATTCTCCGGTTCAAATCCGGAAGCCGCCTCCACTTGATACTAAAGGGTTTTGGTTTGTACCAAAACCCTTCTTTATTTTTGGATCGATTGACCAAGATTGTTAAATAAAAACCAAGCAATTCCATTAAATTTAACCTTGTTTATAAGAGCCAAATCTTTTATTCTGCCAATACTGTTCTAATTGTATTGAATGTCAAATCGTTATTTACAATTTAAGGGAGCAAATATGAAAATTCTGGTTGGGTACAAAGGAATAAACGTCGGCAAAGATCTTCTCAAACTTGCAGCTAAACACGCCAAAGCGTTCGAAGGTATAGTTGTGGTTGCCACCTCAATGCGGGAAGGTGCTGAAAACGACCAGAAAAAAATTGTCGAAGCAGAGAAAAATCTTGAGCTTGCCGCCAACTTTTTCAAACAAAACGATGTTGACTGCCAAACACACCTGTTGATACGTGGTATGGAAGCTGGCGAAGACATTGTCGCTTTTGCAAATGAAAAACAGGTGGATGAGATCCTGATCGGGGTAAAAAGCCGCTCTAAGGTAGGAAAATTGTTGTTTGGGTCAACGGCTCAGGCAGTTATACTGACGGCTAATTGTCCTGTTGTCACTGTAAGATAAACAAAGCGCTGCGGGAATGGCTAGTTCCCGCAGCGTTTCAAGGCAAAATAAACTTATAACTAAATCCGAAATTATTTAAAGAACTCTTCTAAACCGTCCTGGTTCGGTTTCATAGATTTGTCCCCTTGATTCCAATTCGCCGGGCAAACTTCACCGTGCTTTTCGGTAAATTGTAAAGCATCA
Source organism: Desulfobacterales bacterium (assembly GCA_022361535.1). The sequence continues at coordinate 6,304 of JAKSAU010000078.1, read as the reverse complement.
ACCATCCGCAAGGTTTCTGTCACATTCCTTCCCAAGGGTAGATCATTTACAACCTGATGCCGTACCACATGATCCTTATCAAGAAGGAAAAGGCCTCTGTAAGCAATACCAGCACCATCAACAAGGACGTCGTAATCGCTTGAAATCGATTTATTTATATCAGATACAATTGGATATGAAACCCCTTGAATTCCACCTTTTGACTTGGGTGTGTTCAACCATGCCAGGTGTGAAAAATGAGAATCAATACTAACGCCAATGACTTTGGTATTCCGTTTTTCAAATTCATCAAGTTTATCACTAAATGCATGCAGTTCGGTAGGGCACACAAAGGTAAAATCTAACGGGTAGAAAAACAGCACTACATATTGCCCTTTAAATTCAGACAGGGTGAAGTTTTCAATTATTTGATCTTTTTCAACCGCAGCTGCCGTGAAGTCAGGGGCATTTTTTCCAACTAATACACTCATGTCAGTCTCCTATTTATTTTATTTTATAATATATAAATCATAAATCAGTTATTTTAAATCGTCTGATAGGGCTTTACTTATCAAAAGCTGTGCCATCTAAAATTTTTCAAGCATTTTTTTTATATCTTCTTGAATTTTAATGCTATTTCATCATTTGCTATTCAAATAATTAGGATAATTGTAAATTTCAGGTCGATACACATGTGTCTAACGCGGTTAATCGCCAAAACACTTTTGAACAAATGATACACTTGTGTCTGTTTTAATCAGACGATCCTGATTCACTATTAAACTTCTCAATTGATCCAGGCGGATCTCGAAATCTTTTGCAATAAAGTAGAGTCAAGTGGTATAGACTGCTATGTTATGGAATTTGGACAACAAATCACTATTTAACACATGAAATTATTGATTGATGAAAATAATAAAGCAATTCAAAGCCTTGTCTGATCCGACAAGACTAAGGCTTTTAAACATTCTTGATCATTTTGAACTCAATGTAAACGAAATTGTATCTGTTGTAGATATGATTCAATCCGGTGTTTCAAGGCACTTGAAAATCCTATTGGAAGCGGACTTACTTGTGTTTAGAAAAGAGGGCAGCTATATATATTATTCGTCTTCAAAACAGGCTCAAAGCCGTGATTTAATCAGCCTGGCTTGCCAAAGAGTAGAAAGCAATTCAAGCTTTTTAGAAGACTTGAATCGTGCGGAACAATGCATATCCTTAAGAAAAAGCCGGGCAAAACGATTTTTCAGACATGTCGCCCCGCAGTGGGATCGTTTAAAAAAAGAGGTTTTAGGTGATTTTGACCTTAATCAAATATTGGAATCTCATTTGACAGATTCCGTTGTTATAGCAGATTTAGGTTGCGGCACAGGAGAAATGCTTTCACGTTTCCTTGACTTAAAAGCTGACAAGCTTATAGGAGTTGATTCATCTCCTGAGATGCTAGAACAAGCTAAAATCAAATTGCCTGAAAGAGACGACTTGGAGCTGCGTCTTGGTGAACTCGAAAATCTACCCATGCGCGACTTGGAAGTTGATGCCGCTGTCATGAGTATGGTGTTGTATCATATTTATGAGCCTGAGAAATCCATTCAAGAGGTATATAGGGTATTGAAGCCTGGTGGTTTCTTTTTGTTGGTAGACTTTTTAAAACACAGCCAGGAAGATATAAAAAAACTTATTGGCGGCACCTGGTTGGGATTTGCAAAACGTCAAATTCTCTCCTGGTTTGACGAAAGTGGATTTGAACCAAAACATTTTGAGCAGTTTTCAGTTGAAAAAAACTTGACCATTACTTTTTATCTTGCCCAAAAATAAAGGAGATCACATGATTGTTCCCGTCATACTTGCGGGGGGGTCTGGAACAAGGCTTTGGCCCATGTCCAGAGCTCTCTATCCGAAACAGCTCATTGATATTTATAACGAACACACCATGCTTCAGAATACACTGCTTAGATTATCTGGCCTTAATGGCCTGGGCTCCCCGGTTATTATATGTAATGAAACACATAGGTTTATGACAGCAGAGCAGTTAAGGCTGATAAACTCAGGCAGTTTTAATATCATACTTGAACCAGCAGCTAAGAATACTGCCCCCGCTATCGCCCTTGCTGCCATTGCCCTTACTGGAGCAAATATTAATGGAGATCAAAGCACCGAAATTGATGCTAGCCAGGAAATAGATCCGGTTATGCTGGTATTGCCTGCGGATCATGTTATTAAAGATACTCATGAATTTAAGCAAAAAATACTTGTAGGAGAACAACTGGCAAACCAGGGCAAACTAGTCACCTTTGGAATCGTACCAGGTTCTCCTGAAACCGGATACGGATATATTAAAAAAGGCAATGATCTTGACAACGGCCTGGACTCCTTTGAAATAGACCGCTTTGTCGAAAAACCCGACCTTGAAACAGCAGTTTCCTATGTTGCCTCCGGTGATTACTGCTGGAATTCAGGTATGTTTATGTTCAAAGTCTCTGCCATTTGCTCCGAGTTAAAACGCCATGCGCCTGAGATTATGGAAAAATGTCGAGAGGCAGTTGAAAATGGTGGAAAGGACCTCGATTTTTTCAGAATTGATAAAACAGCGTTCGACTCAATAAAGGGAGACTCAATTGATTATGCAGTTATGGAAAAGACTGAAAACGGTGTAGTAATCCCACTTGATGCCGGATGGAATGATTTAGGATCTTTTGATGCGCTATGGCAGACTGGAGACAAAGATGAATTAAATAACGTAACCAGTGGTGATGTGGTGGTTCACAATGTCAATGAAACATATATTCATGCCGAGAATAAATTGGTTGCAGCAGTTGGTCTTGAAAAATTCGTCATAGTAGAAACCAAGGACGCTATTTTAGTAGCTCCAAGAGATCAGGTACAGGATGTAAAAAAAATAGTTGGGCAATTAAAAAAGGACAATCGGGAAGAAGCTCTTACCCATGCGAAAGTATACAGACCTTGGGGCGATTACGAGACCATTGATATGGCTAACCGCTACCAAGTCAAACGGATTACTGTTAAACCTGGGGCAAAACTATCCTTGCAAAAGCATTATCACAGGGCCGAGCACTGGACAGTTGTTTCCGGCGCCGCTATTGTAACTAAGGGAGAAGAGGAAATTCTTTTAAAAGAAGACGAATCTATATATATCCCTCTTGGTACCATGCACAGATTAGAGAACCCTGGCAAAATCCCATTGGAACTTATTGAGGTTCAGTCAGGCCCCTATCTTGGGGAAGATGATATTGTCAGGTTTGATGATGTTTATGGACGAAAAAAAGGGTAAGATTAAAGGTAGTCACCACGGTTGAGTTTAATTTTTTCAACTTCAACCAAAGTTGACAAATGAACCAAAACCTCTTTGAGTGGCGAAAAAACATCACTTTCTTCTTCAAGGCTGCTGGTTATATCATTGGCCTGTAGGGACACCTGTCCCAAAATGTTATACGCCTGTTTTAGACTGCTTTGTGGATTAGAGAGGTGATTTGCATATTGTTCGAGCAGATCAATGGTTTGTGAAATCTGCTCGGGGATTAAACTTGAATTTGCTAAAGACGCTTGAGCCAATTGGGCTGCATAAGTTGCCCCAAGTTCTGAAAGACCGGTTTCCGATTTTGTAGATAAGTTTTGATCATCTGCCAGATGGTCAGACAAAATTTTGCTGAACTCTCCGGTGAGCCCGGTATTGGCAGTTTTATTTTGCTTTTCCTGGCCTGTTCGGGATAATCCCTTGGTACCATTTATGTCAGGGGTGATTTCCTTCATAATCTATAGATCGGAATAAAAGTATTGCAAATAAAGTAAAAATATTTAAAACTAACTTTTTGATAAATAATGTAGGACAGGAGTTGTAATGTCAAGATTAAACATGGAGTCGGGACAATGAGCGGTGATACTTCACAGAACATGAAAGGACGATTCCTCATGGCCATGCCAGGCCTCCCGGATCCAAACTTCGCCCAGACCCTTACCTGCATGTGTGAGCATAACGAATCCGGCGCTCTTGGATTTATTGTTAATAAAGTCCATCCCCTTCTTACCGGTCGTGAATTGTTTGAAGATCTCAGCATTGAGTGCAACGATAGTGTTGATAAGATGGATATTTTCCTTGGCGGACCAGTTCAACCCTCAGGAGTATTTGTGCTACACAGTGATCCTTTTGATTGGAATGAAACTCTTAAAGTTACAGAGTGGCTGGCTTTGAGCAATTCCAGGGATATCCTCGAAGCCATTGCCATTGGAAAAGGTCCTGAAACCTTCATGGTGATGTTAGGGTGCGCCGGTTGGGGCCCATTGCAGCTTGACAATGAATTATCTGATTCTGCATGGCTAACCTGCGACTTATCCCAGGATATTATGTTTAATACAAGCCCTGACCTTAAATACGAAAAAGCCATGATGCTGATCTAACTTCAGGCCAATGACTTTGCCCACTTTTGAATCCATTGAAAAAATTGTCTCAGAAACCGTATCGGTAATTGATAGTATAGAAACCCTGTCAAAAGACGGGGACAAAACGTTATCAGGCTGTAAAGACCTTTGTTTAAATGTGCCTGGTTACATCCAGTCCGGGTTAATAAAAATTGCGGTTGTTGGAGTTATCAAATCCGGAAAAAGCACCCTCGTTAATGCGTTGACCGGAAAAGAACTGGTTAAACGAGGGGCCGGTGTTGTTACATCCATTACTACGCGAATTCGAAAAGGCAGAAAAAATAGGGCTGTCATTCATTTAAAATCCTGGGATGAAATCAATCTGGAAATAGAGAAAGCGCTTGATATGTTTCCGGAAAACCAGGAACTTCAGAAATTTGACATCAGAAGACAAAAGGACAGGGCTTACCTTCAAACTGTATACGATGCACTTTCCACCCAGTTTCCGGTTACTTCTGAAGGGATCAGGCCTGAAACCGTGTTGATTCGAAATGTGCTTGAAGGATACAAAAGCTGCTCTGACGTAATAGATGCTGACGAACGTGAAATCTACTTTGAGTCCAAGACTTTTGACAATCATAAACAATTTACCGCTGATTCGACACGTGCATTCTATGTGAAGGATGTCTGCCTCGAAGTATACGGTAAAACAATTAATCCCAATTTAGAAATCGCAGACTGCCAGGGCACAGATTCTACAGACCCAAGCCAGATGGCACAAATCATATCATATCTTGAATCAGCAAATCTTATTTTGTACTGCATTTCTTCAAGAACAGGACTTCGACAGTCCGATATCGCTTTTTTAGAACGGTTCAAACGACTTGGATTGATGTCAAACATCATTTTCATCAACAATTGCGATCTAAGTGAGCATGAAAATAAAGCCGACATTGAATCTGCGCGTGATAAACTTTTAAAAGAATTGACATTGCTCGTCCCACAGCCCCAACTTTTTTCATTTTCAGCACTTTATACCTTGTTCAATTCATTGGGAAATCGATTGTCCCAAAGGAATGCAAAACGACTTTCCTTGTGGCAAGATGACAAACAAATGGTCGGCTTTTGTGAAAATGAATACAAAATGTTTATTTCTGCTTACACTCAGCTCTTAGAAACCAAACGATATGACCTGCTATACGCGAATCATCTCCATCGGCTGAGGATTGTAGCAGACACGCTTGAAAAAAAAGCCGATGTCATAACTGACATATTAAATACTGATTTGGCAGATCAGGATAAGGCAAAAGAGCATTTAGAAGATCTTGAGGACAATGCAAAACGCCTTAGGGTAATTGTTGATAACTCAGTACAAGGCGCTGTTTCCGGTTTGACCAATGAAATCCAAAGTAACTTGAAAAACGCTTTTCTTAAAGACAGCGTCAACATAAATCGAATGGTTTCACAGTTCATTAACCAAACAAAAATTGACCCTGAGCCCTACAGGGCAGGGGTCAAAGAAACCGGATTTAAGCAAATCCTTTATTTAATGTTCCAAGATTTTAAACGGGAACTTGATATTTTTTCACTTGAACAAGTTGTGCCGGAACTCAAACGATTAGTTTTAATCCAGGAAAAAAGAATTGAAGATTATTTTCAGTCGCTTCTCGATTCCTACCGTATCGATTTTTTTGGCATGCATAATTTACCTGTTTCTGACGAGAGTGCCGTTTCCCTTGAATTGCTCGAAAATGAAGCGGGTGAATCCAAAGCAGTAGACTTACAAGCTATAAAGAAAATTTTAGGGCTTAGTTTACCTGATCAGATTTTTTCGGCCAAATTTACAACCCGCATGCGAGCCAATGCACTGACTGATTTTAGTATTCATTCCTTTGTCCTTTTTATTTCTGCCCTGGTCGATAAACATATTCGCTTTTCCTTTACGCCC
>JAKSAU010001274.1 GCA_022361535.1 Desulfobacterales bacterium | reverse complement strand
ACAACCAGGGCTAATATCGAGTATGTGGGCGGTATAGCTGAAAATCTTCTTTGCCCCGAGGGAACGGATACCGCGGATGAATCACCGTTTAAAGGTAATATGGACCTTAAAAAGCTCGAGGCCTGTATTGACAGGCACGGCTCAAAAAAAATTCCTTTTGCCATGGTTACGGTTACAAACAACACTGGCGGTGGCCAACCTGTTTCAATGTCCAATATCAAATCCGTCAAAGCGATTCTGGACGAGTTTGGCATCCCTTTGATCATCGATGCCTGCAGGTTTGCAGAAAACGCCTATTTTATCCATGAGCGCGAAGAAGGGTTTAGGGGTAAATCCCTCATGGAAATTGCAAAGGAGATGTTTTCTTATGCAGACGGAGCCACCATGAGCTGCAAAAAAGACGGGCTTGCCAATATCGGCGGATTTCTTATCTGCAATAATGACAAGTGGGCCGAAGAATTCAGGAACCTTTTAATCATTCGTGAAGGGTTCCCCACATATGGTGGTCTTGCCGGCCGTGATCTTGAAGCCATTGCCGTGGGACTAACCGAGGCCCTTGATTATGATTATCAGGTGTACCGGCAAGCAACGGTTCGTTACCTGAGTAAAAAACTAATCGAGGCAGGTGTACCCATTGTTCGGCCGGCAGGTGGACATGCCGTTTTTCTGGACGCTAAGAAGATGCTTCCGCATATACCGCCCCTCCAATATCCCGGCATCGGTATCGTTAATGCCTTATATATCGAAGGGGGTGTTAGGGGGGTAGAATTAGGATCAGTCATGTTCGGCAGTTTTGACGAGAAAGGAAATGAATTGCCCTCTCCACTGGAATTGGTCAGATTGGCTTTTCCAAGACGGGTCTATACCCAGAGCCATTTTGATTTTCTGGCAGAAGTTATCAAGGATGTGTGGAAAAACCGTTCAAAAATATCAGGCTATAAAATCACATACCAGAGCCGATACCTCCGTCATTTTACCTGTCATTTTGAACCATTGCCTCTATAAAACAAGGCCTGATTCTGTATAACAATTAGAAAAATATTTGCTTTAAGGCCTTGTTTAACCGGCCATGCCTTGTATTTAAAGGCACACGCCATTTTTTTTGCTTGAAATGTATGGGTGGATTTTTTATATTGTGCAACACTCACAAATTTAATTGTAGGTATGCTGTATTTTTAATTTTTTAATAAAGGGGAGAAACAAATGAAATCCATTTTTAAATCACTTGCAGTTGCACTGCTTTCTGTTGCTTTGTTGGCTGCACCCGGTTTTGCCGAAGACACCATTAAGATCGGTTCTGCCGGTGTAATCTCAGGCGACCTGGCACCTTATGGTATTTCAGCACTGCGCGGTGCTGAAATCGCTATTGAAGACATTAATGCCAAAGGCGGTATCCTTGGCAAAAAAGTTGAATTGCTGGTGGGTGATGATGTATGTAAACCTGAAGTTGCTGTTAACGTTGCCACTAAACTGGTTTCTGATGGTGCCCAGCTTATCACCGGACATGTATGTTCAGGTTGTACCATTGCAGCCAATAAAATATACAAAGATGCAGGTATTGTTGTTGTTTCTGCCTCTTCTACTGCTGATCCCCTCACCCTTAGCGGTGACCATCCCAACTTTTTCAGAACAATTGCTTATGACGGTGCCCAGGCAAGATTGATGGCCTCCTTTGTAAAGGACACCCTCAAAGCCAAGAAAGTTGCCCTGATCCATGACAAAGGCGATTATGGTAAAGGTCAGATGGAACTTGCCATGAAAGAATTCGAAGCCATGGGCGGCGTAGAAATCGTTCTGTTTGAAGGTGTCACTACAGGTGCTGTTGACTTTACAGCTATTGTACAGAAAATCAAACGCTCTAAAGCCGAAGTAACCATGTGGGGCGGTTACCATTCAGATGCGTCAAAGATTCTCCAGCTTCTCAAAAAGAAACGTGTTAAAACCACATTCTTTGGCGGTGACGGAATCAAGTCCGACCAGTTCACTACCCTGGCCGGTAAATATGGTGAAGGTTGTTATGCCACAGGTCCCAATGACACATCTTCCAATCCCTTTTACATTGAGCTGACCAAGAAACATCAGGCCAAATACGGTGAAGACCCCGGAACATTTTTCCATACAGGTTACTCCACTGTTCAGGCAATGGCTGCTGCTGCTGAAAAAGCAGGCTCTTTGGATTTTGACAAACTCAAAGCTGCCATGCATGATATAAAAATCGACTCTCCTCTCGGACCCATTGGATTTGATAAAAACGGTGACGTCGTTGGTGCAGGTTTCACTGTATACCAGATAGTCGACGGCAAATTTACTGTTGTCAAATAATCTGTAGGTCTCTTAAAAAAACAGGAGCGTAATACCATATTACGACTCCTGTTTTTTTGAGCATCGAGTTTATTTTAAATTAACAAAGTTTAGGAGTTCTAAATTAATTCACATGCGTTGGATTAGTATATTAGCGGGTCTGGCCATAGCCGGGATACTGGGTTTTTATGGTATCAAAGAGCTGATGGCAGACCCCGTCTATTTTTTGGAATTATTTTTAGGAGGGTTAACCCGGGGAAGCATTTACGCCCTGATCGCCCTCGGGTACACCATGGTGTATGGTATCATTCAGTTGATCAACTTTGCCCATGGTGAAATTTATATGATCGGTGCCATGACAGCACTGATCGTTGCATCCGTCCTTGGACTATGGGGCTGGCACTCTGCTGTTATTGCTATTCTTGCCGTTGTTTTTGCTGTTGTCTATTCCTGTGCTTACGGATTTACCGTTGAAAAAATCGCCTATAAACCCCTTCGGAACGCACCACGGTTGTCTGCTTTAATTTCCGCCATTGGAATGAGCCTTTTTTTACAGAATTACGTAATGCTGGCCCAGACCCCCGAATTTTTACCTTTTGAAAGTCTGATTCCTGATTTTGCATTCTGGGAACCATACGCCCATATCATCACCTCCGTAGAGTTGACAATTATCATGACGACTATTGTTGTCATGATTCTTTTGGGCCTGCTCATCAAATTCACCAAGATCGGTAAAGCCATGCGGGCGACTGCCCAGGACAAAATCATGTCTTCCTTGTTGGGTATCAATGTGAACAAGGTTATTTCCACCACCTTTGTGGTAGGATCGGCCACCGCAGCTATCGGTGGGGTCCTCATCGCCTGTCACGTAGGCCAGATCAACTTCTTCATAGGTTTTTTGGCCGGCTTAAAAGCATTTATTGCTGCGGTACTAGGTGGAATCGGATCCGTCCCCGGGGCCGTACTTGGAAGTTTGGTCTTAGGAATCTCCGAAAGCTTTTTCACCGGGTACTTCTGGAGTGAATATGAGGATGTCTTTGCCTTTACCATCCTGGTTATTATCCTGATTTTCCGTCCATCAGGCATCCTTGGCAAGCATGAAACCCAGAAAGTATAAACAGGGTATTTAACATTATGGTTACAAAAAAAGAAATTAAGCAGTCAATTATTATTGCTTTATGGTTTATGGTGCTGACCTTTCCCATTATGGTCATCAAGGTAAATACCATAAAGAATGAAGTAATATTCAGGTGGAATGTATTGATCTGGATCGGGCTTGGCACCTTTGTGGCATCCCTGCTCTGGAACTACTTTTTACGCCTGAAAGAGCAAAAACAAAAATCAGATACAAAAGAAGATATCCCCACTGTCCACAAGCTTTTGGCAAATGATAAAATAAGGATGCCATTTCTGCTGGCAGTGGCTGTATTCTTCATTGCATATCCTTTTGTATTTCCCATGTATCACACCTCCATTATGATTTCTGCCTTAGTCTATGTAATGCTTGGATTGGGCCTGAACATTGTTGTGGGGCTTGCAGGGCTTTTGGACCTTGGGTATGTCGCCTTTTATGCTGTAGGTGCTTATGCATACGCTCTGCTAAACCTGCATTTTGGTATCAGCTTCTGGGTGATTCTACCCATTGCAGCCGTGCTTGGGGCATGTTTTGGCCTGCTCTTGGGATACCCGGTACTGAGACTGAGAGGCGATTACCTGGCCATTGTGACATTAGGGTTTGGAGAGATCATACGGATTATCCTTGAAAACTGGAATGACTTTTCCAATGGCCCCAGGGGAATACCAGATATTCCGCCACCGGGTTTTTTTGGAATGGATTTGAGCCAGAACGCTACGGTAATTTATATTTATTTCATTGTTATTGCCCTGGTACTGATGACAGTTTTCTTTGTCAACCGGCTGGAGAATTCGCGTATCGGCCGTGCATGGATTGCACTTCGAGATGATGAAATCGCCTGCCAGGCAATGGGCATCGATAAATTTAAAACAAAGCTGACAGCCTTTTCTTTAGGGGCCACCTGGGCAAGTTTAGGCGGCGTCGTCTTTGCGGCAAAAACCTCCTATATCAATCCTATGTCCTTTACCATATGGGAATCTATCATTATTCTCTGTGTGGTCGTTATCGGCGGTATGGGATCTGCAATTGGTGTTATTTCAGGTGCGTTGGTACTGATCCTGCTCCCCGAATATCTGAGGGCAGTAGCCGAATACCGAATGCTTGTATTTGGAGCTGTTCTGGTCATTGTTATGGTATTCAAGCCCGACGGATTGATCAAAGCCGTACGTAAAACCTATAAATTTGAAAAAGCAAAAAGTTAAACCTATGGAACCGATACTGAACGTAAAAAACCTCACAATGCAATTTGGGGGTCTCAAGGCCCTGGACAATGTGAATATTGCGGTTGAAAAAGGACAGATCGCAGCCCTCATCGGTCCCAACGGTGCAGGTAAAACGACCTTTTTCAATTGTATTACAGGTATTTATGACCCAACCCAAGGGTACGTCGAAATTACCCCTCCAGGCAAAAAAAGACGGAAGATAAAAGGTCTTAAACCCAACCATGTAACAGAGCATGGAGTTTCAAGAACCTTTCAGAATATCCGTCTTTTTCATGGCATGACCGTGCTTGAAAATGTAATGATCGGTCGGCACTGCAGGCTAAAATCAGGTATTTTCGGGGCCATGCTAAGACCTGGCAGCCAGCAGATGGAAGAAAAAAAGGCTGTCAATGACGCTTACGAGATCCTTGAAAAAATAGGGCTGGAACAATACGTCAATGAAATGGCTGTGAACCTGCCCTATGGTGCCCAGCGCCGCCTTGAAATTGCCCGTGCCTTGGCAACGGACCCTTTTCTTTTGCTTCTGGATGAGCCGGCTGCCGGAATGAATCCACAGGAAACCAAGGAGCTTGATGATCTTATACTCTGGCTCAGGGACAACGAAGACCTGTCCATCCTGCTCATTGAACATGACATGAAACTTGTTATGAGCTTAAGTGATAGGATTCATGTGGTGGATTATGGTAAAAAAATCGCCGAAGGCACACCGGAAGAGGTAAAGAATAATCCGGAAGTCATTAAAGCCTATCTGGGAGACGAGTCTGAAGATGCTTAAATTAACCGATATACACACATATTACGGTAATATCCATGCCTTAAAAGGCATATCAATTGAAGTGACCGAAGGGGAAATCATCTCTTTGATCGGAGCCAATGGTGCAGGCAAATCTACAACCCTGATGACCACATCAGGCGTTGTGCCGGCCAAAAGGGGGACCGTAGAATTCAACGGTGAGGACATCACCCATATGGCGCCGGATGATATTGTGAAACGCGGTATTTGCCAGGTGCCTGAAGGAAGACGGATCTTTCCGTACCTGACCGTAGCAGAAAACCTGGATATGGGCGCGTTTCTGCGGGATGACAAAGATGAGATAAAAAAGGATATGGACTATGTCTATGGCCTGTTTCCCATACTTGCAAACCGGAGAAACCAGGCTGGGGGCACCCTATCAGGCGGCGAACAGCAGATGCTGGCCATCTCCCGTGCCCTGATGTCAAGGCCTAAGGTTTTGCTCTTGGATGAGCCGTCTTTGGGACTGGCGCCCATTATTGTTCGGCAAATTTTTGATATTGTTAAAAAAATCAATGATGAGCAAAAAACCACGATCTTCATTGTGGAACAGAACGCCAACCTGGCACTGAAAACCGCCCACAGGGGGTATGTTATGGAAAACGGTGCCATCACCATGACAGACACAGGTGATAATCTTTTGGCGAATGAGGATGTAAAAAAGGCATATCTGGGTATGTAAATTATTGACCCGCAGCCTTTAAAAAGCAAACCGGGGCATGAAAGGATTTTCCTTTCATGCCCCGGTTTTAAATTTATTTGGCCCCGATTAAATGGTGTCCGTATCTTCAGATTGATTCGACTCAGATTTCAGAAATGAGTTTAGGGCTTGGACAGTGTTAATTTTCAACTCAACCCCAGTTGGAATATTTTCAATATCATCCTGGTCGGAAAAATCTACGCCCATTCTTAAAAAATCAAAAACATCTCCCTGGTCCTGATTTCCCATTGACTTTATCATTTTATTTCCTCCTTTCACTGATCTCGAAAGATCATTCCGAGGTTCGGATCATCTTAGTTATCCTATTTCGTTCAACCTGTTTTGGAATATATCAGGCCGGAATACACGAAATCAATCAGGGAAACCCTGATTTTTTCCGACTTTTTTACCTAAAAAAAGAAAAAAACATCAAGTTTTCAAAAAAATTGTGGCAAAAATGACAAAATTTATCTTTAAATAGAAATCTTCATACAAATTTTCGGAGTGTCGTTTCCAGGAATGAATTTTTGAATTTTAGGAAACTGAAAAGGGCAACTCAAATTTTGAATTGCCCTAAATTTTGAATTTATTCTAATTTATGATGTGTTTTAAAAGTTCAATTTTAAAATTGATGTTAAGGTACGATCCAATTCTCATGGTTTATTCTACTTTGATAATCTTAACTGTATGCCCCACCCAGGTAGGAGGCAGGTAAATCCTACCGCGGTTTCCGGAAGATTTTACTTCCTTTTCGATCATCTCTTCACCATAAACTT
>JAKSAU010000924.1 GCA_022361535.1 Desulfobacterales bacterium | reverse complement strand
GTCAAAATAACATTATCAGAATAATCAACCTCAACACCATAACCTCTAGAACTTGTCGCATTAGTCACATTCCACAAATGATTCCCATCATTATCCAACTTAACCAAATAATAATCAATATTACTCTCAGCAGCAAGATAAATATTCCCCAAAGAATCTAATGCAATATCCTTCGCATAATCGCTACCAGCACCCAAATCAAAAGTCTTATTCCACTGATAATCCCCAGAAGAATTATACTTAACAACAAGCCAATCCCCACCAGAATCATACTCATCACCAACCAAATAAATATCCCCAGAAGAATCGATATCCATTCCAAAAAACCTTGTAGTCTTCCCCGAAACAATATAACTCCTATTCCAAATTTCTTCTCCAGAAGTTGAATTATATTTAATCAAAATAGCCTCACTACCAAACCTACCCGCAACATAAACATCTCCAAAAGAATCTAAACCAACATCATTTCCAGCATCAAAACTCCCCCCGCCAAAACTATTATTCCACAACCTATTCCCTAACCTATCATACTTAACCACAAAACCTCCATAATTATTCCCAGGATTAACCCAACCAGTAACATATGAATTCCCACCTTCATCCACAACAACACCATTTGCCCTATCATCAGCACCATCACCATCAAAAGTAGAATTCCACCACTCCTCCACAAAAAGCTCCCCATTCCTATACCACTCATAACTAACATTCGAACCACTAGGACTAACATTAACTGGATAAGCAGTCAAATTCTCAGTCGTAAAATTTGCTCCACCAGAAGAATTCAAAACAACAGAACTAATAGTTGGAACAATAGGCAAAACACTCAAACTTCCACTCAAAACTCCCTCACTATCAACACCCCCATCATTAGCAGTAACCATAACACTCCAATTCTCATAATGATTAGTCTCACCCGAAACAATCAAATCACTCCTATTCTCATACAAAACAGAAATTTGCTCACTACTCAAAACCCTATCAAAAACAACAAACTCATCAATAGTCCCATTAAAATAAGACCCATCAGAATAAACACCAATCCTACTTCCATTAAAAGGCAAACTCATATTCTCAACCACCCCATTAACATAACTAAGAGCAGAATTATTAACCACATGATACCACCCAGTACCATTATAAATCCTCATAGAAACAGTTCTCCCACTCAAATTAACATAATCAACACTAATACTATCATCAACCCCATCAAACTCATAAGCACCCTTGCCATTATACCCTCCAGTAGAACTATAAATTGGAACACTATCTCCAACCTCATCAGTCTCAATAACCCCATCATTACCATAACTCGAATAATCCTTAACAGACAAAGAGTTAATCTTAAAATCTGAAAAAGAAACACTAACATTCTCAACCCCAAACCGCTTTACAAAAACCCCAACAAAATCTCCCCTAATACTCGTGGTATTATGAAGATTAACAAAAACACTTCCATCAGTCGAATAATCAAAATACTTAACATCCCCAACCTTCCTCACCCTAAACCAAGCAGGAAGACTAGAAACACTCGCATTCTCCACAACGCCACTAGCAACATTATCCAAAAACTCCTCAACCCTATAACTATTAACCCCCCCACCCCTAAACCTTCCAAACAAAGAAGAATTCCCATCACTATCATAAAGCATAATTCCAGCCATTGAATCATCCACAAAACTCTGATTCTCAACCCTCACAACCACACTAAAATTCCCATACTCCTCAGTTCTCACAACAGCATAAGGAGCATAATAAGTAAAATCTCCCCAATCACACGCTCCATCACAAGAAATATTCAAAACCCCATTCTCCTCACTAATATT
>JAKSAU010000421.1 GCA_022361535.1 Desulfobacterales bacterium | reverse complement strand
CTGCCAAAAAGACCGCTCTTGTCATGAAGCCGCTTGCTTCCCAGACAGATGTTGAAGTCCCCAACCATAAGTTCTCCTTGTCTGTTCCTTTTAAAACAGACGTTCTCAAGAGAGAAACCGTTAAAGGCAGCCAGCTGTGGCAGCCCCTGCTTGAGTTCTCCGGTGCATGCGCAGGCTGCGGTGAAACACCTTATGTTAAATTGATCACCCAGCTTTATGGCGAGAGAATGACCATTTCAAATGCGACGGGATGCTCCTCTATCTGGGGTGGTTCCGCGCCTTCCACGCCATATTGCACCAATGCAGAAGGTGAAGGTCCTGCCTGGGCATCTTCCCTGTTTGAAGATGCAGCTGAGTATGGCTATGGCATGATGCTGGCCACTAACACCCGGAGAAATACCCTGGCCGACAAGATGAAACAAGCCCTGGAATCAGATGTATCTGATGAAGTTAAGGCTGCCATTGAAGGCTGGTTAGCAGGCAAGGATGATGCGGCTGAGTCCAAGAAATACAGCATGGCTTTGAAAACCATGCTCAAGGGTGAAACAGGCGGTATCCTCAAAGAGCTCTATGATGACCGCGACCTGTTTGTGAAAAAATCCCACTGGATCTTTGGTGGTGACGGTTGGGCTTATGATATTGGCTTCGGTGGTGTAGACCACGTTCTTGCCTCTGGTGATGACATCAATATCCTGGTTATGGATACTGAAGTTTACTCCAATACCGGCGGCCAGTCCTCCAAGGCAACCCCGACAGGTGCCATTGCCAAGTACGCAGCTTCCGGAAAGAAGATCGGTAAAAAAGATCTTGGCCGTATGATGATGAGCTACGGTTATGTTTATGTAGCTTCCATCTCCATGGGCGCCAACAAACAGCAAACCCTGAAAGCCATCCTGGAAGCGGAAGCGTATCCCGGACCTTCCCTTATCATTGCCTATGCGCCTTGTATCAACCAGGGTATTAAAAAAGGTATGGGCAAATCCCAGTTGGAAGGAAAGCTTGCTGTTGAATCCGGTTACTGGCCAATGTACCGGTATAATCCCCAGATGGTTGCTGATGGTAAAAATCCGTTTACCCTGGATTCTAAGGCACCGGACGGCACACTTCAGGAGTTCTTGGGCGGTGAAGTCCGTTTTGCAGCCCTTGAAAAGAGCTTCCCTGATGAGTCAAAACGCTTGAGAGCTGCCATTGAAGAGGAAGTAAATGATAAATATACCATCCTCAAAATGATGGCAGACGCCGGAAAAGAAGAATAATTTTTTAGGCGCCATATAAAACAAAAAAGGGCTGGAAAGAAATCTTTTTCCAGCCCTTTTTTATTTGCCTGTATTGTCCAAACCTATGGATAAAATTTCTTTTAAGGATCATTGAGAAAAATAGAACTAAAAAAGACTTTACACTTTTTACCGGGTTTACTATTTTGCCTGAAACCTGTGGCGTTTGATGTTGGGTTGAATTAGAAACAGCAGCAATGGAAAGTTATGAGTGCGGTAAAAAGGTTAAGGTTTAAAATAATTGTTTGTGCGGTTACATTCCTTCTTGTTTTATCTGCCGCACCAATACCTAATAAAGGGTTTTCCTTTATATCACCGCCTGTTCAGGCCTCGATTCAACTGGAAACCATTTCAGGTAAAATCAAAAAAGGGGAAACGGTTTCTTCCCTGCTCAATTCCTATCTTCCTGCTAAAACCATTTATGGGTTAGAAATAAAATCCAGGGAAGTATTTCCCCTTACCAGTATCCGGATGGGCAGGACTTATAAAATTAAGCTGGACAATAAGACCTTTGTTTCATTTGAGTATGAAATAAACAGAGATGACTGCCTTGTTATAAAACGTTCAGAAGACGATTTTATCATTTCAAAGCAGCCCATTATCTATGATATTCGGCAGAATATTGTCAGTGTGGATATCCGAACATCTTTAGCAGAAGCTGTACAAAGAGCAGGCGAATACAATTCCTTGACCTGGAAACTAGCTGATATTTTTGCCTGGGATATTGACTTTATAAGGGATATCAGATCAGGAGATTCCTTCACTGCAATCGTGGATAAAAAATACAAGGATGGTAAATTCTGTGGATATTCAGATATAAGAGCCGCGTTTTTTACCAACCGGAACATTACTTATAAAGCCTTTTTGCATGAAAATGAAACCGGACACAAAGGGTACTTTAACGATAAGGGCCAATCCCTTGAAAAAGCGTTTTTAAAAGCGCCGTTAAACTATTCGAGAATATCTTCCTCTTTTTCCAACCGCAGGTTCCATCCGATCTTGAAAAAATACAGAGCCCATCCGGGAGTGGATTATGCCGCTCCTAGAAATACTCCCATCAAGGCAGTGGCTGACGGGGTAATTTCAAGCATCTACTACAGCAAAACAACGGGTCGTCAAATTACCATTCGCCATTTTTCAGGATATGAAACCGCTTATTTTCATATGAATAAATATGCTACCGGCATGAAGAAAAACAAAAAAGTAATTCAGGGCGAGGTGATCGGATATGTGGGCAAGACAGGTCTTGCCACAGGATATCATCTATGCTTTCGTATGCGCAAAAATGGCCGGCCGGTAAATCCCTTTGACCAGGCGCCCAGTGCAGGCAAACCGGTAAATGAGAAACAAATGGATCAGTTTTCTTTGATGGCTGGTAAATACACACAGCAAATCAATGCTCATCAAAAACTGGCTGCCCGTTCAACTCCCTAAAAGTATAATTTTTTTAGGTTGTCATTCTCCTGGCCCCTGCCAGTATATCCTCAGCATAGTATTTAAGACTGTTGTAGAAAGAAAACACCTGAACCAGGCGTTTGATGTCAAACCTGGTAGTCAGCCCTTCTTTTCTGATATCGTTCAGCCGTTTGTCCAGGTTCTGGATCAGGTGTGAAAGTTTTTGAGTATCGGCAATACACTTGCCGGTATTAAGGTCTTTAAGTGTTTGGCCCGCAGTAACGGCAATTTCCTCAAGCTCTCCTGCCATGATAATGTCATGGCCAAGCCCGTCCAGTCCGTTTAATATCCGGGTCATAGTCCTTAGATTTTCAACGGTTCTGCCCATAAGAAACACCCTGGCCTGAAAGTTTTCTCCCAGCTTGTAAAGCCGGGCTTCATGACGGTGGACGTTTAAGAAAAATGACTGATTTTCTTTTACCTCATTGACTAGATTGTCAACAGGGGTTTCATCAACATGGGCTTGTTTTTGGATAAAAGCCTTTACCAGGATTAGTCCCAGATCATTGCAGTCCCGGGCCTGATCCGAAAGCCGTAGGCGTAATACATCAGCTTTTCTTCTTGGAAAAACCAAGACTGAGACTGCAAATGCGCAGACAATGCCAAGGCCTATTTCAATGACCCTGGATATGCCGAATATCAGGATGTTTGGTTCTGCAAAACCGGTCATAATGATAATCACCACGGTAATGGCAGCCATCCTGTACCGGGTTTTATACCGGGTGAGAAAGGCACACAGGGCAATGGTCACAAAAAGGGCTGCTCCAATCCATATTGGCGTAGGAGGAACAATCAGCATAACGCAAACGCCTAATGCTGCACCAATAAGGGTTCCCGAAAGCCTGTAAAGACAGATTTCAATGGAATCTGCCACGTAGACCTGCATGACAATGACAGTGGAAATTACGGCCCAGTATCCGAATTCCAGGTTAAATATAGCGGTAACAGTATATGCAATGATTGCTGCAAGAGCCGTTTTAAACCCATGTATCATGTGAACGGTTGACGGTTTCATGGCTGGTGTGTATCACAGGTTCGGTGTCAGGTGAATTAAAACCTATATTAATTTTAGTTCAAGTCCTTTTTCCAGCATTCTTCATTTAGGGTTTGGCCCCAGACTTGGCTTGTTTTTGTCCGGTCCAAACGGAACCCTGCCTGATCGTACAGGTGCCTTGCCGCATCAAGAAAGTCAATGGTCCAAAGTAAAATGGATCGATATTTTTTTTCCTTTGAAAATCGTACAGCTTCATTAACCAATTGCTTCCCGATTCCCTTTTTTCTGTTTCCTGGTTCTACAATAAGCCACCTGAGCTGGGCCGTATTGTCATTGCGGCTGACAACAGCGACGGACCCTGCAAACTTACCTTGGTTTTCTGCAATCCAAAGGTGCTCGCGGTCAGATATGTTTTGGATAAAACCAGCCATGCCCTGGGCCACATATGCATCAAACTCATGGTTAAACCCGTATTCCTTTGAGTAGAGGACCCCATGACGGTGAATAACATATCCAATATCTCCGGGCCGGTGAGACCTGATCGTGACCAGGCTGGACCCGGCTGACCCAGGCTCCAAAATCTGCTCAATGGTATTCATGGCTGATGTTAGGGTGTCTATTTCCTGCCTTGTTAAATCTTGAATCATCTCCTGGATTTGCTTATTTGACCGGGCCCTAAGTGCCAAATAAGCTGCTTTTCCTTCCGGGGTCAGTTTCAAAAGCTGTTTTCTTGCATCCTTTTCAGATGGGGTCCGGGTTATCAGATTCATGGCCTCAAACTTGGAAACCATTTTACTTAAATGATCGGGTGAGAGGTTCAGTTTTTTTGAAATATCACTGGCAAATAAGGGCGCCCCCTGGTGAAGCTCAAACAATAGCCTTGCTTGAACCAACGAGTATTTGCTGTTGAGAAACCGGTTTGTTATCAATCCGATTCTTCCTGTGTAGAAGCGGTTAAACGCCCTGATACGATTTATGGACATTTCAGTGTCCTCCTTATAAGAAATAGATTGATTTTGTATTATAAAAAGAATTATATTGAAAATGTCAAGCAAATACTTGAAACTTTCAACTAATGGTGTGATATGTCGAGCGAATTTAGAAAAAAAGCAGCTAAAGGATTAAAGTCAGGGGATACGTTTATACTAACACGCCGGTTTAGGCAGGATCACACAAACTCATTCGGGGATATCACCCGGGATTATAACCCGGTGCATTACGACACTCAATGGACTGAGACCAAAGGGTTTAACGGCCTTATCTGTCATGGGCTGCTGGTAGGTTCTATGATATGTGAGTTTGGCGGTCAGGTCGGGTGGCTGGCCACTGGTATGGATTTTAATTTCATTAAGCCGGTATATTTTAACGATACCATTGAATGCCGGATCGTTTTAACACAAGTTGAGGAAAGCGGCCGTGCTGCGGCACAGGCCAAATTTTTCAACCAAAATGGTGTACAGGTTGCCCGGGCAGGGCTGACCGGCCGATTGCCAGTAGACCGGGAAAAAGACCTTTTACATCAAATGGTGAAACAAGGAGATCCCACCAATAAATTAGCTAAGCAGTAATGCAACTGCCGGGAAAAGAAACAAGAACCTGAAATTATTTTTGTTTGGGGAAAATGCTGTTCCAGACAAGGCGTGCCAGCCCCTGCCTCCCTTTATATGGTCTTCCTTTAAGAATCAGTTGTTCTGTTTTTAATTTATATAAATCCTTTTTATCCATATCAAACGGATTTTGGTCCAGGATGACCATATCTGCAATCTTTCCCGGTTCAAGGGTACCGCGTTGATCATCGTCAAATGTTGCCCAGGCCGGTTCCAGGGTATACATCTTCAACGCTTCGGCTACAGAAATCGATTGGGCCTTTTGATTATGATTGCAGGCACACCAGATGCCATATGCCGGATCCGGCAGTGTAACCGGTGCATCAGATCCGCCTGAAATATGGACACCCATATCAAGCATGGTCCTGAAAGGTAAGATATCATTTGCCCGGTCTCCGATAATTTCTTTTAAAAAAGAATAGGGTTCCAGATCCATATAAAGCATGGATGCCTGTGCTGCAATTCCAATCTCATGCTCTGCACAAAGCTCCATGGCCTGCCGGGTCATCAAAGAGGCGTGTATAATACTGTGGCGGTGGTTGTTTCGCGGATTATTTTTGATTGCCTTGTCAAAAGCGTTTACCGCCTGGTCTACCGCAGCATCACCTATGGCGTGAAGTTGGACTTGAAGCCCCTTATCGTGGGCGCTCTGTACGAATTCGTCTACTTGTTTATCCGTGTAAAAAAGTATCCCTTTATTCTCCGGTTCATGTGCATAGGGTTGGTTCAAAGCAGCATCACAAGACCCGAAGCATCCATCTAAGGCTGTGGCAAAACATCCGCCAATCCGGTCGAGCTTACGTTTTAATACCTTGCGGATATCCAGGGTTTGGAAAAAGATTCTGAACTGAACAGGATCATTTAAACCTCGGGCCAGGAATCGAACTATGTCTACATCCAGATCAAATAAAAACCCAACCCCTTCTGCCGGGTGAACAGTGGATATACCTTTGGCTGCCATCTGGTCCACGGTTGACAGCATGTTCCTGACCAAGGAGATAACAGAAACCTTGGAAGTAATGTAGTCCGTGGCTGCATAAAAAGCTTCTTGAAAAAGATGGCCGTTGTCCTGGTTCCATCCCCTTAGACTCTTTATTTTTGCTGGTAAAAGTTTTTGCATGGCCGTATTGATAACAGAGGCATGGCCATCGTACTTAATCAGCATGACCGGCCGTTTTTCCATTCTATCCAGCTCGGTCCGCGTGATCATACGTCCCTCTTTAAGTGAGTGGGATGAAATGCCAAAGCCAAGTACTGTCTTTGCGTCGGTTCTGTCTAAATAAGCGGTAATAAGTTCTTTCAGGTCAGAGAAATCTTTGGCGTGTCTCACATCTAGTGTGTTAGAGAATAGTGCATGGGATGTAAAATGGATATGCGAGTCACCAAATGATGGAATCAAGGCTTTTTGTCCAAGATCAACCTGTTTATGTCCCATATATTCCTGCGGCAGTTCATCACCGGTAAATCGTATTGTCCCTTTGTCCTCAACAAGATATCGGCAGATAGTGTCGTGCTTATCACAGGTCAGGACGGTACCTTTATAAATGGTCAATGCTCGCCTCCTAATGTTTTGATTCTTTTGTGTGTCCAATATGATGGCTTGGGTCTGAGTGAAACCAGAATTTAAACCACGAAAATGAATTTATATACTTAGAATCTAATCCGTCTTCCATATCACGGATAAAAGGGAATGTGAATGATTTGCCTTTGAAATGATATTGAGGTAGAGTAATAGACTCATTTCTGCGGTTCGTTCTAATTTGCAATATCTGACATCAAAGGTGGAGAAATGCCAGAGGCATCTGTCCTTATTGAAAAGATGGAAACCATGAAAACTCTTCCGGATATCGCCGTGCGTCTGACCCGGATGATATCCGACGATTCCTCAAGTCTTCAGGAATTTGAAGAGGTAATTCGTCTTGATCCCACCCTGGTTCTAAGGCTGCTCAAAATCGTTAACAGCCCTTATTACGCGTTGGCCTCAAAGGTGGATAGCATTGCAGAAGCAGTAGCATTCGTGGGCATGGATAACTTAAGAAATCTTATCGTCGTTGATATATTCAAGCATATTGTAAAGTCAGGATCTTCAGACGATGAGTTTAACCGGGTCAACCTATGGCGGCATTCTGCAGCAGTAGGGGTCGCAAGCCAGATGGTTAGCGAAAGAATATTTGAATCCAAGGGAGAAAACGCCTTTTTATGCGGTTTAATTCATGATATCGGCATGATGATCGAAGATCAGGTGGAACCGGACCTTCTTCTCAAAGCCTATAACGCATGGGAATCAGACCCGGACAATATCCTGGATTATGAAAATAAGGTCATCGGAACCTGCCACACCCAATTGGGATACCTCATTGCCAAGGACTGGAATCTGCCAAAAGAAGTGCAAGAAGGGATTCGCGATCACCATGAATCAAAGAAACAGGTTAATCCTACAAGCATTTCGGGAATAGTTCAACTGGCAGAATACCTGGTGAACCGCATGGAATTCTCCCTGCTTCCGGGAACTGGCTGCCCCTTACCCCAGAGCCTGTTGGCCCATATGCACACAAGAATACGGGAGTATAAGGCCGTTGTCATGGACTTACCCGAAATAATAGAAAAATCTGATGATATATTTGGATTGGATTGATGACCATTGATATAGACGGCATTTTTAATGAACTGGAACCGGAATCTGATCATTGTTCCCGGTTTTACGATTTTATAAGCTCCCGTCTGCCTTTAGGAACTTGGTTTGCAATTGTTCCGGATCAAAGAGAGATACTTTGTCGCGAAAACCTATCAGACATTAATACACCTGAATTTCAAAAGTTGTTAGGGCAATGCCGGCAGCAGGCAGGTAAAGTATTTGCCGTTAAAAAAGAAGGGAATGAAGTTTACGGAATTTATCTAACCTATATCTCTTCTTGCTTTTTAGTTTCTTTTGCACTCCCCCATGATTTAGGAATGGCATTCATTCATACCCTTGAGGAATCCTTTAAAAATACAATGGATCTTGAAGATCAGAAAGAAATGCTTGAGATCAGGGTTCAGCAGTTCAACCGGGAGAAGCAGGTACTCAAAGAAAAAAATAGGGATATCCTTGTAAAAAATATCCGGCAGCATGAAACCTATGCCAGGACACTGGAGTCTGAAATTCGGCGCCAGACAAAAGACCTTGTTGTTGCAAGACGGGCAGCAGAAAGTGCAAATAAAGCAAAGTCAGAATTTTTAGCCAATATGTCCCATGAAATCCGAACCCCAATGAACGGGGTAATCGGTATGCTTGAGATTTTATCTGAAACCCCCTTAACCCGGGACCAGGCGTCGTATGTTGAATCCACCAGGCAGAGCGCCCATTCTCTTTTGACATTGATCAACGACATTCTTGATTTTTCAAAAGTTGAAGCAGGAAAACTTGATATTGAGCAAATCGGATTCAATTTGGCCACCACCATGGATTCTTTGTTGGACTTTTTAGGTCCAAGAGCCATGGAACAGGGAGTGGACTTTGGTTTGCTCATTGAAAAAGATGTCCCCCTGCGTATTGTCGGAGATCCGGGAAGGGTTCGGCAAATCCTGTTTAACTTGGTTGGAAATGCCATTAAATTTACTAAAACGGGTTATATATTCATCCGTGTTTCTTGTGAAAAGAAAACCGATGAGTTCTGCAGGTTGATGTTCAAAGTCATAGATACGGGTGTCGGTATACCGGGGGATAAGATTGAGAACCTGTTTAATCTCTTTTCCCAGGTAGACAGTTCTACAACCCGGAAATACGGGGGAACAGGACTTGGGCTTGCCATTTCCAGACAGCTTTCCCGGCTCATGGGAGGGGATATCGGTGCGGTGTCTGACCAGGGAAAGGGTTCCAGATTTTGGTTTACCATTGAGGTGAAACTGGAGGCCAATGGTAAAAAAGAGGAAGCATTTCCAAAACTGCCGGCTCTCAAAATCCTAATGGCAGATTCGTCAGCAATTTATCATAAGATATATCAAAGTTGTCTTGATGAATTTAATTGTACTTTTACCCTTGTGAAAACAGCCAATGAAGCCCTGGTTGAACTTGAGGCTGCTCAAGCCGATAAACAGCCTTTTGACATTCTCTTTGCGGACCTGAGCCTTGACGATATGCCCGGAGATAAGCTGTGCCTTACCACAGCATCCCGGTTTGAGAATACAACCCAGGTTATTATCCTGCCCATCCATCTTCCACGGGCAAAGAGCAAGTACAAAACTTCAGCAACCGGAATGTTGTTCAAGCCTGTTAAAAAGAAAGAATTTTACCAGGTCATAAAATCGGTATGTCCTAAAAAACTATTGAAACCTTCTGTGGAAAAGCAAAAACAACCCAAAGCTTCGATAATAAATGAGAATCAGCTTGAAAAAGAGGGTCGCCACTTGGAAATCCTCCTTGCCGAGGACAATGCCGTAAACCGGCGGGTGGCTACCATCATGCTTGAAAGTGCAGGGCACAGGGTCTGCCCGGCTGAAAACGGCAGACAGGTCCTTGATCTAATCGACTCAGCAAAGTTTGATCTTATCCTTATGGATATACAGATGCCGGTAATGGACGGAGAGGAAGCCTGCATAAAAATCCGACGCCGGGAAGAGAAAACCCGTACCCATATCCCAATCGTTGCGTTGACTGCCAATGCAATGAAAGGTGACAGGGAGCGGTATCTAAATATTGGTATGGACGCATATCTTGCAAAACCCATTCAAAAGAAACGCCTCTTGGATTTGGTCCAATCCCTTATCCCTTGATCTAAAAGTTCCACCGTGCTAAACTTTTTTCTCATTTGTTAAATATGATTAAAATTCAACAGGAGAGACAACAAAAGATGTCCCCCCAGATGGAAACCAAGGTCAAAGAAGAAGTGGCTGCCCTGAACCTGGGCAATAAGATCAGGAATCTTCGCAAACACAGGGCTTTGACCCTCCAAGAGGTGTCTGATCTTACCGGGTTGTCAAAACCGTTGCTGTCCCAGATTGAAAACAATATTGCCGCCCCGCCAATTGCCACCCTGATTAAAATCTCTACTGCCCTTGGCGTGAAGATCTCTCATTTTTTCCAGGACCAGAATATGGATGACCGCATTGTCGTTGTCCGGAAAAAAGAGCGGTACAGTGTCAAAAAGCTGTTCCATCATAAAAATGAAACACGGATTGGTTACAAATGGGAATCCTTGGCCTACCCCATGGTGGGCAAACAGATGGAGCCTTTTGTGGTGGAAATTGAGCCAAGGGAGGAAAAAGACCTATTGTTCAATGACCACAAAGGAGAGGAATTCCATTTTATTCTGGATGGAATTGTTGAATTCAGAAGTGCAGACCAGGTCCATCACCTTAAAAAAGGGGACAGCATTTATTTTGATTCAAGTATTCCCCATGCCCTTCGGGGAATCGGTGGTGTTGCCAAATCATTGATTGTAATTTTTGCACCCAAATAATCAAACCCTGTCTTTTATAGGGCGTTTGGTTTCCACAGGTTTTGCATAACACCGGTCAAAGTGTGGATATAGGGATTGGTCAGTTTTGACTTTTTACATGCCAGGGAAAGTTGTGTATAAATCGGTTCGTGCTTTTTCCAGATAAATACTTTTTCTTCTTTTTCAAATTGTTTTGCCTCTGAATGTTCCAAAACTGTTGCAGCTATCCCCTGATTTATAAAAGCTGTCCTAGTAATATCGTCATTGGCCGTTATGGTTTGGGTCAACGTAAGGCCTTTTTCAGACAATAACTTTGTCACCTTTTTTAGGAATGGGCAAAGGGATACCGGTTTGATCCAGGGCAACTGGCAAATTTCCTTCCAGCCAGCGGTTTCAAAATCATTTTTTAATCCAATGGGGACAACAACTTCAAGGGTAACCTTTGAAAGATGCATAAACGTCAGTTTTGGTTCAATATGGCTTCCGAACACATAACCAAGATCAATGATACCGCTTGACACTTGCTTTAATATGTCACCGGTGTTCAAGGCGGCGACTTCAAGGGTCAGGCCCGGGTGTTGGGTAAAAAGGCAATGGACAATATCATGGATTTTTAGGAAATCAGGATCTGCGTTTATGCCTAATTTTAATGTCTCTTTAATCTGTCCGCCGGACTGTTGTGCAGCAGTTGAGAAAGCGGCAGTGCAGTCCAGTATATCCTTTGCTTTTAACACCAGATCCTTTCCCTGTTCAGTCAGGGTCATGCCCTTAGATGTACGGATGAACAGCTTCAGGTCGAACTCTGCTTCTAATTGCCGAATGTGGGCAGACACCGAAGGTGGTGTGGTGTTAAGCTGCTCTGCTGCACGGGTCAGGTTGCCTGTATTGGCGACAGTAACAAAGCTTTTAATCTGGTGAAGTTCCATTTTCAATCTTATATCCGGTTAACCTTTGTTTTTCAATTCCCCTAATCTTAATCTACTTGGCGTTAAGGATTCTTAAACTCTCTGTTAAAGAATTGCAAATGGATGGCGTTTTTCAATCATTGTATGGTTCTTCAAAATTTAAAGTTAAGGAGAAATCATGGAAATCAACGCGCTAAACATCAAAGAAAAATCAAAAGCCATCAAGGAACTTCATGCTTACAAACAAATCGCAGCAATGAATGATTATGAGTTTAAGCTGGTTAAGGCCAAGCGCTCTTTTATATGGCACAAGCATCCGGAAACCGATGAGGTTTTCATCTGTATTGAAGGGGGATTTGACATTGAGCTCAGGGATAAAACTCTGTCCCTTAGAGAAGGAGATATGGTGGTAATTCCAAAAGGCGTCGAGCACCGGCCTGTATGCAAAGATCTTTGTACCATTATGCTCATTGAACCTAAAGGAACGGTAAATACTGGTGATGCCGGCGGAAATTTAACAGATACCAAGGTGGAAGCCATTTGATCTGATTCCAGGCGAATAAACTTCGGCTAGAACAGGTTTCAACAAAAAACGTGTATTTTTGATCCATATGGGGTAAACCTCTTGATTTTAACTGCCACAAAGGCGGATAAATGGGTAAGGAGGGCGGCTTGACACCATGAAGCAGGATTTGAATACACGTTTTTTACCGGAGAAGACAGACAGGCTCACAAAGGCGGCAAAACAATTTTTGTCCGATTATGGAGTCATAAGTCTTTTGGGTGAATCCTTGGGGGGGCTTCTGGCAAATGCTGCCCCGGAAGAACGGTTTGATGTGCTGCTATCAGCTTGTGGATTTGAAAAAGATCCTTCTGGGTTTTTCAGAGCTGTCCGGCAATGGATTCATGACAGGTCTGTCAAGGGTGAACCAGCTTCGGTTAAATTAAACAATATCAAACTGCCAAATCTGTTTTTATATCATCTGCTTGAGGTTGATGACCCTGGTCAGTCTCTGGTTAATGCTAAATCGTCCGCTCGGTTGGCTCAGGCCACAGGTTTTCCTTTCCGGGATCCAAAATCCATCGGCAAGGTAATCGATAAGTATCCTGTTCGGCTGTCATCCCATGTGATCCGTCAGTCTATTTTATCCAAGGCTGTAGCTGCCCAATATCTTACTTTTGAAGATGAGTTGGATTCAAATGGTCATGACATGACTTTTGACGGCCATTTTAAACAGGGGCTCATGGAGCAGATGTACAGAAACCGGGCAATCTTTTTACTTGATATGAGATGCCCGGTCTATTGCAGGTTCTGCTTTAGAAAGCATAAAAGCTTAAGACATGAACCGTCCCCATCATCTGAAGATGTCAAAAAAGCAGTGGATCGGGTTAGGGCGGATAAGGCTGTAAAAGAAATATTGATTACCGGAGGAGAGCCTTTGCTCAACCGGAAAAACCTGGATGCTGCTTTGAGCGGCCTAAGAAGCGTTGACCATGTTAAAACCCTTCGGATCGCTACCCGATCCCTGGCCTACTATCCTCACCTTTTTCTTCACCATGACCGTTCCCTTGTATCATACCTTCTGGACCAGCAAGAGCGTTGCCGGAAAAAAGGTAAGCGGATCGAGATCGGGGTTCATATGGTTCATCCGGATGAAGTGTCTGTTCAAACACTGGAACTGATTTCACAACTGACGTCCAATGGCATCCCAGTATATGTTCAAACACCTTTTTTAAAAGAGCTCAATGATAGGGGAGACGTTTTAGGGCGGCTGTTTTCATTGCTTCGCCAAGCCGGGGCAGAGATTTATTATATATTTACCCCTTGCCACCCTATTCACGGGACTCAAAAATATTGGAGCCCCATATCCCTTTCCATGGAAGCGTATGCATATTTGAGAGCCCATACCTCGGACCGGGCCATACCAAAATTATGTACGGCCACCCCTTTGGGT
>JAKSAU010000264.1 GCA_022361535.1 Desulfobacterales bacterium | reverse complement strand
TTGATAAGGAAGATTTTGTGGAATTGGTTGAATTATTCATTACCACATCACGATCTGATATGGAGAAAATACGTCAGGGCATGCAGGGAAAAAACGCTTCAGATGCCGCTTCAGCTGCCCATTCCATAAAAGGAGCTGCAGGAAACTTAGGGTTTGAGCAAATGGCCGATCTTGCCAAAACCATGGAGTTTGAAGGCAAGGCAGGAAGTCTTGACGGGTTTGACGACTATTTGACCGAGCTTGAAACCCATTTAAAGCAATTGGAAAAAGTGCTCGCCGAGGGATAACATGACTTCTGAAAACATAGAGCCGTACTCTGTACTTGCTGTTGATGATAATTTGCTGAATCTCAAGTTGATAGAAAAAACCCTTACGAAAGAAGGGTACATTATCCATACTGCGGATAACGGACCGGATGCCCGAAAAATGGCTGCCCATAGGAAACCGGATCTTATATTGCTCGACATTGAGATGCCGGGTGAAAGCGGATTTGATGTGATTGAAAAATTAAAGGATGATGCTACCACTGCAGCAATCCCCGTTCTTTTTTTAACCGGGGTCTCTGAAGTGGATGCAAAGCTCAAGGGGTTTGAGCTGGGGGCTGTGGACTATATCACCAAACCTTTTCATCCCCAGGAGGTATTAGCCCGGGTCCGTATCCATCTTAAGCTTTCCATTGCCACCAACTCGTTGATCCAGAACCAGGCTGGAAAACTTCGCCAGGTGACCGAGGCACAGGCTGCCATGTTGCCACAGCCAGAAGACTTCCCCCACGCAAGGTTCAGTGTGTATTACAAAGCCTTAGAGGAGGCTGGTGGCGATTTCTACGATATATTGGATATTTCTCAGAATATTACAGGATATTTTGTGGCTGATTCCTCCGGCCATGATATTGAAACCTCGTATATGACTGCCTCGGTTAAAGCACTTCTGGCCCAAAACTGTTCCCCTATCTATTCTCCGGGGGAAAGTATGAAGATGATCAATGATGTGCTGGTGGAAATTTTACCCCAGGGAAAATACCTTACCGCATGCTACCTGCACCTGAACAGAAGTACAAGAACCCTTACAATTGTTAATGCAGGTCATCCCCCTGTAGTGTGCATGAAAAAGGGAAGCGCACCGTTTCTAATTAAGACGGAAGGTGACATTTTGGGCATGTTTTCCGATGCCAATTTCGGGTTTAAAAAGATACCTGTGTCTGAAGGGGACCGGTTCTTTATCTATTCAGACGGCCTGGTAGAGTCTGCTGAAAACAAGATTACCTGGGCAACAGGATCAGACAGTCTTTTGCCTTTGTATGAAGGCTTGGAAAATGTTCCCTTTGAACAGGTTCCTGATGCTTTAATCAGTAAAATTTTTGGTGATCAGCCTAATCCTGAGGACGATATTGTCCTTTTATGTATAGAGGTGTGAGTGTCATGTCCGATGCCGGGTCCATATATGATTTGAAAAAGACCACTGATCGGCTTGAAATACGTTTTTCATCGACAATGCCCCATATCGATGATGTCTGCACTGCTGTCTCTTTGTTCCTGGAATCAAAATCAGATCGCTTTTCCCCGCATTTGTTTGCTGTTAACCTGGTGTTACGGGAAGGCTTGACAAATGCAGTACGTCATGGAAATAAAAATGATCCTGACAAACTGGTCATCATGGATCTTGATACAAAGGATAAAGATTTTATCAAGGTCAGTATTTCGGATCAGGGTGATGGGTTTCAGTGGCAGGCTGTAAGGCAAATGCCTGTTCTTGATGAAGCTGATCATGGGCGGGGATTAACCATCATGGACACTTATTTTGATTCTTGCCGGTATAATACTAAGGGCAACGTGCTTTATCTGGAAAAACGAATTTTATCTTAAAAATAATTCGGTGTTAACACAATCCTAACTGAATCCTAACGGCACAAGGGTAAAAAATCCTCATTTAACGTACATAATTATGATAAGGACTATCTAAAAAACACATGACGACACATCTTACCCGGGCCATGCACAGAATAAAAAAAGAGATTCTCTCTTTGGGAGCCATGGTTGAAGACCGGTTTAAAAAATCAATTTATGCCATCAAAACAGAAAACCTTGAGCAGGCTCAGGAAATCATCAATACCGACTACCTTGTTGATGAGCGTGAAGTTGAAGTCGAAGAAGAATGCCTGAAAACACTTGCCTTGTACCAGCCCGTTGCAACGGATTTAAGGCTGATTACAGCCGTGATCAAAATCAATAATGACCTGGAGCGCATTGCTGATTACGCAGTGAACATCGCCCAAAGATACAAGACCTCGGCCCAAAACTCCAATAAGTTTAAATATGATTATACTGCCATGGCTGAACAGGCTGCCAATATGCTTAAGCTAAGCCTGGATGCTCTTGTCAGCATGGATGTGGATATGGCCTATAAAGTCCGTGAAATGGACGAGGAAGTAAACACCATGAGAAATGATGCCTATAGAATTATGAAGGACGATATCCGCAGGCACCCTGAAATGGTTGAAGAAATTATCAATATGTACCTGATTTCAAGGCATATTGAGCGGGTTGGCGACCATACTAAAAATATTGCCGAGGAAGTTATTTACCTGATTGAAGGCGAAATCATCCGTCATTCCTGATGACCAACAAAATTTAACACAGGATTAAAAAATGTCCAAAGAAACCATATTAATTGTAGACGATGAAGAAGACATCCTTGA
>JAKSAU010001159.1 GCA_022361535.1 Desulfobacterales bacterium | reverse complement strand
GAGCCATTTTATTTCCGAGTATGCTTAACAATCCGCCCAACCCCATATATCCTGTGACTGCCTGTAACGTCACAAAAAACTGCGCAGCGATCGATGCGGGCACTGCATCTCCATATCCAAGTGTTGTCAGTGTTACAAAGCTAAAATATATGGGTGAGAAAATGGTCACATGCTCCCCATAGTCGATATTTACCTGGGTATAAATTCCTGCGAAAAAAAGCGTAACACTGATCAGGCATATAAACCATCGCAATAGGCTCCGCCCGCAATCGGAAGATGCCCACCAGATCAGGTATAATGCCCGGTGAAAACTTGAAATCATCTGGAATTCATATAAATAATTTTCATCTGCAATATGCCGCCTGACAAGATATGCCCCTCTCGGATCCAGGTCCCTGATATCCGCACCCACCCATTTTGCTTTCTTGAAATTCTTAATGGCCAGCAGCCTTGATTGGCGCAGATCGGCTAACTCAAAATTAGTTCCCTTTACATCGCTTTTTTTTAGATCGCTGCCATGCATTTTAGCCCGAGTAAAGATTGCCCATGAGAGGTCTGTTTCAGAAAGGCGTGCTTTTTTGAGGTTTGAGGCCCTCAGGTCTGCATGGATCAGTTTTGAGCGGCTGAATGTAGCAGAGATTAAATCAGAATGGATCATACTTGCATAAGAAAGGTCAGCACCGCCGAAGCCAGACCTTTTTGCGCTGCATTCATTCATGTTCACATGGGTTAGATCTGAACCGGCAAACTCGCTCTCGTCAAGAACGGTCTGATCAAGGGCTGCCTTGTGAAACACGGAATAGCTCAAATTTGAATCTTTCAACTTTGATTTTTCGAGCCTGGCATAAGACCAGTCATACCCTGAAAGATCCAGTCCTGAAAGATCTTCATGTTGCAGTGTGATTCCCCTTAGATCCAGCTTTAAAGGGCGGTTCAGGTTGCCTTTCGCGCACTCTGTTTTCAACCGATGGACCATCTTTTGTAATACGGTTGCCTCTCCATCAGGATCTTTTTCGTGCCATCTTGTTTTTAATGCGGTTATTTCTGCATTAGTCGGATCTTGATCTGTTTGCACCATTTTTCCCTTTTCTTGAATCCCAGAATGCAAAAAGTAAGCCGGCCATTTAAATTTATAAAGACTAATTACAATTAAG
>JAKSAU010000262.1 GCA_022361535.1 Desulfobacterales bacterium | reverse complement strand
TAGAGCATATAAGGTCAGACCATGAAAAAACTACTTTTATTATTTTCAATACTATTCATTTATTCACCATTAATGGCAAATGAAACAATAAAAGTAGTTACTGAAGAATTGAAGCCTCTGAACTATGAAGAAAATGGAAAAATTAAGGGTTCTGCAACAGAAATAGTTAAAAAAGTGTTATATAAGGCTGGAGTCAATTATGGTATCAATTTATACCCTTGGGCAAGAGCTTATGTGATGGCTCAAAATGATAAAAACACTTTAATTTATACTATTAACAGAACAAAAAAAAGAGAATCAAAATTTAAATGGATTGGGTTGGTTGACACTCCAACTATGGAATCCTCATTATATAAATTAAAAAATAACCAAATATTTACCATCAAAACAATGGACGATGCAAAAGATCTTCGTATAGGTGTTATTAGAGATGATGTTAATCATGAATTCTTATTGGAAGGGGGGTTCACAAAAATTTATCCTGTAACGAAACCAACTCAATATATACACATGTTAATTTATGATAGAGTAGACTTAATAATTGGATCTTATCCAATCTTAGTTCAGGAATTTAACAAAATCGACAAGTCAATTGATACTATTGAAAACGTTTTAGTTGCAAGAGGATCGGCTCCTTACATGGCTTTGAGTAGCCAAACCTCTGATAAATTGTTCGACAAGATAAAAAAGGCATATTTAGATTTAGTCTTATCTGGAGAGATTCCAAAATTCGAAACAAAAAATTAATCAAGTTTTTTATAAACCACACAAGCAATGAATGCACTCTGACTAAAAAGATTGGCGATTAGAGGTTTTTAAAATATTTTGTGATGCCATTTTCAACGAAACTCCGTTTACCTTTTGGCGGGTGATTTAGACGTTAACAAATCCATTTAATACATTATAATCCTGACTCTCGGAAAGAACGGACTTGCCAAATACTATAAAGTAAGGTTACTCTCCAACTATCATTTTCTTTGGAGGTCTTTTTCAATTTATCTTTTATCCAAAAAATCAATCAGGAGTTGGCATTGAAAAAGCTGTTTTTAATCTGTTTTTGTTGGATCTTTACAGGTTGCGCAACGTATACGGGTGATAAAGTAGTTTCATTGGCACACCTGCCGATAAAGCCGGAAAGTCATACCACCCTTGTTAAGGTGGAAGAGATGGTCGGCCAATTATATGACCATTTTGAATTGCCTGAAAAACGCAAAATCCCTATAGACGACATTTTATCTTATGAGCTTGTCCAGGATAATAGAGCCGTTGAATTTTCCCATGAACAGCGAAAAGTATTTTTGATCAATGGAGATATTCATATTTCTCACTGTCACAATAGTATCGTTATTGCAACCGGTAGTATTGATATTTCCCATGGCAGCAAAAACATTTTAGTTTCAGCAAAAGACATCCAAGTCAGCCATGATCGTGGCAACAGTATTGTCATTGCAAGCGGCACTGTGGACATTTCATTTGCCTCAAATACAACGATATATGCCCCGGGAGGAATGAAAATCAGCCATCCAAGCAATGTTCTTGCGTATAACACGGAAAACAGGAAAACATCATGGGGTCATGTGAATAATGTTCTCATAGATCCGTTGTTCAAGTCAGAAAAAGCCGTGAATAAGGCTCAAAAAACATCCGAGTAAAAAATTTAAGAATTAGGCTTACAAATGAATCAAAGCCCTGAATCATAAGGATACATTAAATGAAACCCGTAGATATTGGTAAAGCATACGACCTTATCACCGATATGTGGACCAGCGATAAATTTGACAATGACAACGGTATCCCCCAGCATCGCCGTGCCACAGAGTTCACAAAAGGAAGACAGACAGCCCTGGACGTGGGTTGCGGATGCAATGGCAGATTATTTGATCTGCTGATCGAGTACGGCTTTACTCCGGAAGGAGTGGATATATCTGAAAAGATGATAAAAATCGCTCAAAAGAAATATCCTGACATCAAACTGTATCATCAAGATATATGCGTGTGGGAACCACCTAAGCGCTATGATTTTATTACAGCCTGGGACAGTATCTGGCACGTTCCCTTTGAAGAAAATGAACGTGTATTAAAGAAACTGTTCTCTAAATTGAATAAGGGTGGTGTCTGCATATTTTCTTGCGGCGGTACAGATACGCCTGGATTCAAAACCGATGACTACATGGGGCCAACGGTCTATTATTCAACACTTGGTATTCCCAAATTCTTAAACGTCATT
>JAKSAU010000709.1 GCA_022361535.1 Desulfobacterales bacterium | reverse complement strand
GCTTGAGAACCGGGCAGGGGGATGGAAAAAGACAGCGGCGGTCGGTACAGGCCCCTTTCTCCATTTTTTTATCACATTCATATCCGTACATATTAGCTGTGGGTCCGCCCAGGTCAAAAATATATCCCTTAAACTCCTTATCCTGAGTCATTTTTTTTGCTTCTGAGACAATGGATGAGCGACTTCGCCAACGAACGGTTCTCCCTTGGTGGACAGTAATGGCGCAAAAGTTACACTCACCATAGCACCCGTAATGGGTGGGTATGGAAAAGCGGATGGTGTCCAAAGCCCTGACCTGGCCCATTTTTTTGTAAAAGGGGTGAAGGTCCCGCTTAAAATCCAGTTCGTGGATGGCATCCATTTGTTCTGTTGTGCTGTAATCTGCCGGCCGGTTCAGGACAATGAAACGGTTACCGTGCTGCTGGCTCACTGCAGAGGCTGTGACAGGATCCGTATTGGCATAAAAAGCCTTAAAGCTTTGGATATAAAGCGTTTTATCCTTTGAAACTTCTTCAAAGGACGGCAGGATTTCTCCTTTAGGGGTTGAAGATATGTATCCTAAACCGGGGATTTTGGCCACAGCAGCCTCATCTGCATTATCCAGGGCACGGGCAAGGCTTACAATGCTTGCGTGAGCCATACCGAATAAAAGATAATCTGCTTTGGCGTCAAAAAGGATGGATCGCCTGATTTTATTGGACCAGAAATCGTAGTGGGCAATTCGCCTGAGACTTGCCTCTATGCCTCCTAAGACTATGGGGACAGTTGATTTAAAGTATTGCCGGACAAGATTGGCATAAACAATAACAGCGCGGTCCGGCCTGCGGTTGTTTATTCCCCCCGGGGTATAATCATCCTTTTTTCGCCGCTTCTTTGTTGCCGTATAATTGGCCACCATGGAGTCCACTGCCCCGCCGGTAATTCCCCAGAACAGGCGGGGTTCTCCAAGCCGGGTAATGTCTTCTCCTGAATCTGTAGTGGGTTGGGCGATAATGCCTACGGAAAAGCCTTTTGATTCCAGTACCCTGCCCACCAGGCTAACTCCCATGAAAGGAGAGTCAATGTATGCATCTCCCGTAACGAGAATGATATCGAGCTGATCAATATTGCGTGATTTTAAATCTTCGGGGGTAGTCGGTAAGAACATTGGGTTTGTTACTTTTGCCTATATGGTAAATTACAATATAATACCAGGATTCCCAAAGGAACACAAACCGCCTGATAACAGTGGTATCTTGGCAAAACAAGTGTTGCTTTTTAGGCAAGGTATGCTACATATGAATGAATTGTCAATTTTAGCATGCCTACATCGGACAAAAGAGAATGCAACCAACACGGACAGGTCTCAGCTTAAAAAATTTGTCAGTTCAATTCAGCCTGATTGTGATTGGAATTCCTACGCTGGTTCTCATGGCGTTTGGGCTTTTTCAAGTCAATTCTCAGACAATTGCATTAGAAGCCGCATTAACTAAAAAGCTTGATAATGAGGCGGCCCAGTTGTCTGCCAGTTTGTCCACCGCTCTTTTTAATTTTGATGATGAAACCTGCCAGGTTATCGTCAAGGCAGCACTAAACAAGCCGGAAATCGTAAAGATTACCATAAAAGACTTAAACGAAATTTACATGACTTCCCAGGTGGAAGACTTTCCTGAAATTTATAAGGCAGGAGAAATCCGGCCTGTGTCCGTGCCCATCCGCTTTAAACAGGAACAGATCGGCCATTTGGAACTCATAGCCACGACCAGATTATTGAATCAGCAGTTAACGTCTTTAAAAAAATCGATTCTCTGGCAGATTCTGATCCTTGATTTGGTCCTGGCTTTTGTTATGTCCTTTGTTCTTCTTCTTCGTTTTGTCCGGCCATTAAAGGAACTTGAAAAGGGGTCCGAGCGTATTGCTGCCGGAGACCTGGATTATCCCATTGATGTCAGGCGAAAGGACGAACTTGGGGCATTGGCCGTTAACCTTTTGACCATGCGGGATGCTGTGCGCGAAAAGGTCTCTTCCCTTGAAGCGGAAGTCGAGCGCCATGAAAAAACAACGGTAACACTTAAAACCACCAAAGAATATATTGATACCATCGTCAATTCCATGCCCAGCATGCTCATTAGCGTTGATTCGGACCTTAAGGTAACCCAGTGGAATTACAGGGCTGAAGAGTTGATTAACATTGAACGAAAAGATGCAGTTGGGTGCTATTTGTTTGAGGTGGTTGAAGACTTGATTGGATTAGAGGAGAAGATCAGGACCACCATTGATACAAAGGAGATCTATCTTCAGACCCGTCAGCCCCGGTCCACTGGTGAGGGAATGGTATATGAAGATATTGCCGTTTATCCATTGATCTCAAAATATGTAGAAGGCGCGGTTATCCGGGTGGATGACGTGACCGAGCATGTGAAAATGGAGCAAATGGTGGTTCAATCCGAAAAGATGATGTCTGTGGGTGGATTGGCCGCCGGTATGGCTCATGAAATAAATAACCCCCTTGCCGGTATGATGCAAAATGCCCAGGTGGTCTTGCGCAGGATTCAAGAAGACATGCCAGCCAGTATTGAAGCGGCTAAAGAGGAAGGACTTTCCCTTGAAGGCATTCGGGCGTTCATGGAAAAAAGGGGAATCACCCGCCAGCTTGAATCCATACATCATGCAGGTGTCAGGGCATCCCAGATTGTTCAGAATATGCTCAGCTTTTCCCGTAAAGATTATACTGGAAAAGCCCTTCAAAATATTTCAGAGATCCTGGATCTTACCATTGAACTGGCAAAAAGTGATTACGATCTGAAAAAACAATATGATTTTAAGACGATTGAAGTCGAAAAAATTTATGAGCAGGGGCTGCCCCAAGTGTCCTGTGAAGCCAGTAAAATCCAACAGGTATTTTTCAATATCCTGAAAAATTGTGCCGAAGCCATGCAGGATGAACAAAGAACTGACGATAAAAAACCGCCAAAATTTATTCTTAGGATCTATAAGAATAAAGGTGATGTGGTGGTGGAAATCGAAGACAACGGCCCTGGCATGGAAGAAGAGGTTCGTAAAAGGGTTTTTGAACCCTTTTTCACCACTAAGCCTGTGGGCAAGGGAACCGGCCTTGGTCTTTCAGTCTCGTATTTTATCGTAACAGACAACCATAAAGGGAAGATGAATGTTGTTTCTTCTCCGGGTAAAGGCGCTAAATTTATCATCCATCTGCCTGCTGCCTGATTTCTCTTTCAAAAACTCTCCTTGACAAAGATTGTTTCTAAATATAGAAACAAATGGTATGTTTCT
>JAKSAU010000585.1 GCA_022361535.1 Desulfobacterales bacterium | reverse complement strand
GGACATAGGTTGGGCAGGCAGATGCAAAAAATGCGAAGACATATGAAAGGATTTCCTCCGGAGTTTGTTTTCCTGGACCGGACCCGGTACGGATTGATCCGTATCTATGAGCAGATGGGCGTGAAAATAAAGCTTCGAAACCGATATGAATATAATGATGCTGTCTAAAACACTCAACGCAGTTGTGTAAGGAATCAAAAAATGTATGAGTTCAAAAAGAGTCTTAAATGGGCCGGTCTGATTTGTTTTGGATT
Source organism: Desulfobacterales bacterium (assembly GCA_022361535.1). The sequence goes on along the minus strand of JAKSAU010000585.1, from coordinate 5,479 downwards.
GTCTTTTTTTCAGGCTGTCATAGGTTTTTTTCCATCATTGAGTTTATATTTTGGTGCGCCTGAAAAATTGGTTGAAAATGTTTATGCTCTGATTTTGGCTAGCTTTTTTGTTGCTGGCATTCTTTTTCTTTTCGGCTTATATGCACTTTCTGGAGCAGGTTATATTCGCAGGCTTCCGTATCTGAAGCCGCTTCTGGTTTTTATAAGTGCTGTGTTTACTCTTCGAGGATTATTGTTCATACCTGAATTTTTGATCGTTATAAAGGTCTGGACAGTTTCAATACCTGTTGCACCTCGGTTTATCATTTTTTCGATTGTCTCATGCATTATCGCTTGCCTATTTATTTATGGTACCGTTTTAGGGTGGCATTCATTTTCAGCCTACCCAAAAAAAATATCAGATCAAAATCCCTTTTGAACGGCGTTCAAAAGTAAAAACGCGTTAAGATAAAAGAAGAATTGATCTCATCCGGGCAAAGACATATAAGGAGAGTTAGAAAGTTGCTACCTGCTTACCAACTATTTCAATTTAACCGGTACTTATGAGAGCGCGAATAAAAAGACAAATCGTAAGTGTCTTAGTATTTTGCCTAGCATCAACTCCTTTGGTGTGTATGGCCCAAAAACCGCTGGTCTTTACTCTCATGGAGTATCCGCCCCTGTCCAACTCGGCAGTTAACGGTTACGGCATTGCCCCTTCCATCATCTCTGCCGCTTTTGAGAAGTCGAAAATTGAAGTGCGCTATAAGTTTTATCCGCCGGCAAGAGCTTTCAGCCTTGCAAAATCAGGAAAGGTTACCGGAACTGTTGGGTGGGTCCGGTCTGAAGAAAGGGCACAATGGTTTTTATTTAGTGATGCGTATTTTGAGGCGCCCCTGGTCTTTTTTCATCTGGCATCCATCCCGTTTGATTGGCAGGACTACGACGATCTGGAAGGGTTACGCATCGGCGTCACACTTAAGAATTATTATGGTTCTAAATTCCATAAGGCCATGGATGATGGCTTGCTAATTGTTGATCAGACCCCAACAGATGTTATCCAGTTTGACAAACTGCTCTATGGCAGGACCGATTTATTTCCCCTTTCTTACTACGTGGGCTACGGGTTTATCCGAAGCAGGTATGATGAAGATACAGCTAACAGATTTACCCATCATCCAAAACCCCTTAAAATATCAAAATATCGTATCATGTTTCCCAAAGGCCTCAAGGGAAGCGCTCAATTGGCAGCCAAATTTAACCGCGGATTGTCTGAACTTAAAAATGAGGCTGCCTATGATGAAATTATCCAAAAAAATATTGCATCATTTCCTAAGACCTGGCACTGAACTAAAATACTGTGCAACTGTTTTATCCTTTGTGTATAGGCTGTTCTAATCAGGATACCTGCCTTTTAAGTTAAACTTATCTTGTACACCCTGGTATAGGGCTTTTGTGTATTTCGCCTTGATATTGGGCGTTTCCAGTGATAATGGATACCTAAAATTAATTTAAGAGGGATATGAAATGAGAATAAAATACCTGATCCTGATATGCCTTTTCTTTTTTGCTACAACCGTGCCTTTGTTTGCTAAAGATATATATGTTACCGGAGTGACCAAGATCACCATGCGAACAGGCCCGGGGACCACCCATAAGATTGTAGAGATGCTTACCTCAGGCACCAAACTGGAAATCTTGGATTACCAGAAAGATTGGTCCATGGTTCAGACTGCCCAGGGAAAGAACGGTTGGGTGTTAAGCCGGTTTTTAACAGAGGAAGTACCCAAAACACTTATGGTACAAAGGTTGAAAAAAGAAAATATGCGCCTGGCAGCTGATCTTGATGCAGCTGAGCAAAAAGTTGAAACGCTCAAGTCAAAAAACGGTGTGCTGACAGACATTGAAAAAAAATATAAGGAGTTGAAACAGGCGTCTGCTGACTACCTGAAGCTGGATGCTGAATACAAGGAACTTCTTAAAGTGTCGGAAGATCAGAAATCACAGATCCAGGTGCTCCAAGAAAATATGAACAACGACGAAAAGCTTTGGTTCCTTTCAGGTGCTGGTGTTTTCATCGTGGGCCTCATTTTCGGACTCAGTACACGCAAAAAGAAAAGAAGTTCGCTGTTATCCTAACCCCATGCAAAAAGACGATGCCAAATGATTAAAACCGATTTTCTGGTTATCGGGAGTGGAATTGCCGGTTTGAGTTATGCACTCAAAGTTGCAGAATACGGCAAGGTTACCATCATCACCAAAAAGAAGATTCACAAGACCAACACTGCCCTGGCCCAGGGCGGTGTTGCTTCTGTGTTCAGTAAAACAGACTCGTTTGAGCTTCATTTGGAAGATACCCTCAAAGCCGGAGACGGACTCTGCACAGAGGAAGTCGTCCGCATGGTGGTGGAGAACGGGCCGGACAGGATCCGTGAGCTTGTAGACCAGGGTGCCCGGTTCAATATGGACGGCGATGGAAAATATGATTTTTCTTTGGGCCAGGAAGGGGGCCATTCTGAAAAACGGATAATTCATGCCCACGACCTGACAGGAAGAGAAATAGAGGATGTCCTGATTGCCAATGTTGAAAAAAATGACAACATCACCATCCTGGAAGACCATATTGCCGTCAACCTGATTACTTTTTCAACCAGTATCAGAAGCGGTTTGGTAAGAACCCAGCATGAAAATATCTGCTGTGGTGCTTATGTGTTGAACAGTACCACAGGGAAGGTAGAAACGTTTTACAGCGGAGTAACCCTTTTGGCAACGGGTGGAGCTTCCAAGGTTTACCTGTATACCTCCAATCCGGATATTGCCACAGGAGACGGTATTGCCATGGCATACCGGGCAGGAGCGTCCGTTGCGAATATGGAATTTGTCCAGTTTCATCCCACCTGTCTGTATCACCCTGAAGCCAAGAATTTTTTAATTTCCGAAGCAGTTCGTGGAGAAGGCGCCTATCTTATTGATGAGAAAGGTCGCCGATTCATGGAAAAGTATTCCCCTGACAAAGAACTTGCCTGCAGGGACGTGGTTGCACGGGCTATTGACAATGAGTTGAAAAAAACCGGTGCTGATTCGGTTTTCCTGGATATCACACACAAGGATGCGGATTTTATCAGGAAGCGCTTCCCCAATATCCATGCAAAATGCCAGGGATTTGGTATCGATATAACCAAACAGCCTATTCCTGTCGTACCGGCAGCTCACTATATGTGTGGTGGCGTAGCCACAGATCTCAATGGCCGTACAGATGTCCAGCGTCTATATGCCGTGGGAGAGACTGCCTGTACAGGACTTCATGGGGCAAATCGCCTTGCCTCAAATTCCCTGCTTGAGGCCCTTGTGTATGCACATAATGCAAGCACTGCTTCAGTGGAAGAGTTCAGAGCCATAGGAAATAAAGTAACTGTCACCCTTGAACCCTGGGATGAGGCCGATACCCTGGATAGTGACGAGGCCATTGTTGTTACCCATAACTGGGATGAGATCCGCCGTCTTATGTGGAACTATGTCGGCATTGTCCGTTCGGATAAACGACTCATCCGGGCCCAGCGCAGGATCGAAAATATCCAGCAGGAAATTGACGAATACTATTGGGATTTTAGGATCACTTCTGACCTTATCGAATTGAGAAACCTTGCCACTGTGGCTGAATTGATCATCCGGTCTGCTTTGATGCGCAAGGAAAGCCGGGGGCTGCACTATAATATTTGGTATCCGGACCGGGATGATGTCAACTGTCTGCAGCAGACCATCATTCAAAAACAGTTTTGATTCCCTGGTCAGATTTCTCAAAGAAAACTCTATACTATTAAACCGCGGTGCCGAAAGGTGCTGCGGTTTATTATTTATCGATGTTATGCTTTTGGGTCTTCTTTGATACAGGACTCGATGAATTTTTTCATGGGTTTGAGGTAAGGAATGATGATCATCACGCATATGACGATAAACACATATTGAATCATCTGGAATCTTTGCTCTAAAAATTCAAACCCGTAACACCATATCACTGTGGCTGTGAGTGTTCCAAGTGCAGTTGCCGTAAAATTGCTGACCAAGCGCATCCTGAGCATGTATCCGATAATGGAGCCAATCACAGGACCTGTTACAGGCAAAGGCGCCATAACAAAACTGAAGATACCGATCCATCCCCAGCGTTCAATCTTGTCCTTTTTTTCAAGGGCTTTGTCTGCCAATTTATCCATGAACCGTTTGATCCACTCTACTTTAAGGTAGTTGGTGGTGCTCAAGACAAAGCCTGAGTAAGTAAAGCACACAATCAGTGTTTCAACATAAAAATTATATGTAATGGTGGACACCGGATCAAACCCGTTAAGGATGCACAGGCCTATACCGCCGGCCCGGCTTCCCACAAAATGGGCAAGTAAAACCAGTACCATGATTTTGGCTATGGAAAAATCCACCACACAATAAATGCCCACTAGCATGACAAAGGTGACAGCAAGAAAGATCCCGAGCAAAAGGATCCGTCCTTCCACAGTGTGAAAAAGGGTGTGTTTCATATTTAATGCATTTCCAATTAATTACGGCAGCAAGTTTATAAAGTAAGCCCGGCTGGTTGTCAAGATATTGAGGGATGTCATAAATGGCTCAGGCTCGTGTTACACTGCACTGAGCCTGGTTTTTACGTATGATTGACAATAAGGCTTTGGTTAAAAGATTTACTTTTTTATTACAAATTTTGCAACTTTTTAGGACTATTGATAAGATTTTTTTATCAGATCAGGTTTTACCCCCACAAAAAGGGTGACAATACCAAAGGTCATCTGTTTGTAACGAACATTTTTAAATCCGGATTCCTTCATCAAACGGGCAAATTCACGTGGCGTAGGAAACTTTAATACTGAATCAGGCAGATAGGAATACGCATTGCTGTGTTTGGAGAAAAAAGATCCGATCAAGGGGAGAATTTTTTTAAAATAGGCCAGATAGATGTGGCGCATTAATCCCTTTTCAGGTGTTGTCAGCTCCAGGACCACCAGGCGCCCACCATCCTTTAAAGTTCGGTGAAATTCCAGCATGGCCCCTTTGCGGTTCATGATGTTACGAATGCCAAAAGCAATAAAACCTGCATCAAAAAGTGTGTTTTTTAAGGGAAGATTCAATGCATCCCCATTGACAAGAGCGATGGTTTGGTCCTGATGTCTTAAAAGTTTTTGCTGCCCTAATTTGAGCATACCCAAAGAGAAATCAAGCCCAATGACCTTAAGCTTTCCTTTCAAGTGGCTGCTAGCTTCTAATCCAACGTCACAGGTACCGCATGCCACGTCCAAAATTTTTGATTCATTGGAAAGTGTTGCGGCTTTAACCATCTCCCTACGCCAACGGACATCCTGGCGCATACTGAGCAGGCGGTTGAGAAAATCATATTTCGGTGCAATTTTGTCAAACATGTCTTTGACAAAATCCAGTTCTTCATTCATCGTTGACAACCTGAGAATCTGAGTTATTTTATGTTATTTTCCAGAGCAGG
>JAKSAU010000558.1 GCA_022361535.1 Desulfobacterales bacterium | reverse complement strand
TTGTGGAAGTAATGAGTTGAATAAACTGATGGCCGCTCATTCCAGTCTTTCCGGAAAAGCCGGATCTTCTCTTCCCGGTCCCAAAGATACAAGTTGCTGTGGGTCAGCCCCAGGAGAAAACAAAGGATGTGCAGGCCCGGGGTCATGTTGTGGCAAGACGTTTTAAAACTATGTTCGTTTCACTATCTATGATTCATTCCATGGCCTGCTTCACTGCCTTGACACCATTTTGGAGGCCATGTTACAACCCAGACACCTAACCTTAAAAGAGGAAAACAACATGGAATTGACCGATATTTGTTCTTTATCTCGATGGGAAACCTTGGAAAATGACATCTTTAAAAAATTCAACTTCCAGGGGTCTGTGTTCAATCCGGAAGGCATAAGGATTACCGAGGTCAAAAACTGGAGCAACGAACTATGTCCTGCTATTAAAGCCACTGAAAAAGGCCAAAGTTATATCTGTTCCATGGCCCATATGAACATGACCGCCATTGCCAAAAACACCCAGACCCGAGTGGTTGAAGAATGTGATGCCGGGTTTACCAAAATTGTGATTCCTGTGTTTTACAATGAAGCGTTTTTAGGTGTAGTGGGTGGTTGCGGACTGGTCGCCGATGATGGGGAAGCAGATACCTTTGCCGTGACCAAAATTACGGAAATGGATGAAGACAAGGCAGAAGAGTTGGCTACTGACCTTCCTATCATTTCCGCTGCAGACATAGAAGCAGCAAGCCAGTTCATGGAAGAGCAAGTTGCTGAAATCCTTGCTGGGCATGATACCGGGAACCTTGCCAATTAAACCGGATTCAAAACCCACAGCCTTTGACAAAAGGGTAAAGAGAAGGATATCAGGGCGGGAACATCAGTTCTTTGCTGTCTGTCCCCCGGGTTTAAGGGATATCTGTCAAAACGAAATAGCCGCCCTGCCAGGCCGTATTTCCCAATTTCAGGGGACTCCTCAAAATATCCAAGACATTAGACTTATTCCTGGCGGCATTGAATTTAAATGCCGCCTTGAAACCGCCTGCCTTGTCAACCTCCTGGTTGGTTCTGCCACCAGAATTCTCATGCGTATCGCACAATTTAAGGCAGACCGGTTTGACCGGCTTGAAAAAAAGACAGGGGAAATTGACTGGGAATTATACCTGCCGCACGGAACAGATCCGAACATTCGGGTCACTACCCGCAAATCCCGCCTTTACCATTCAGACGCTATTGCTGACAGAATACGGCCCCTTATCCTTGAACGGCTAAAAAAAACTTACCCGTCAGCTAATGAGCCAGCAGCTCACATGCAGGATTTAGCCGGGCAAACCCTCATGGTACGGGCAGACAATGACAGGTTTGAACTTTCATTGGATATGTCCGGTCTTGCCCTGTTCAAGCGGGGCATAAAAGAAAAAGTCGTCAAAGCTCCGTTACGCGAAACCCTGGCTTTTGCCATGTTATCCCGTCTTAACCTGTCTTCGGATGATATCCTGGTAGATCCGATGTGCGGCTCCGGCACTTTTAGTCTTGAAGGGGCAATGATCCAGGCAAAGCTGCCGCCAGGTACATTCAGGCGGTTTGCTTTTGAAGCCTGGCCCGGGTTCAAGCAGCATGCTTATGCACATGTGAAAAACAAACTTGAACAAGAGGCAGAAAATAAAAATGATACCCCTTTTTCTCGGCCTATACTGGCCTCCGATTTGGATCAGACTGCCATTTTACATTTAACGGAAGCTTGCAAACGCCATAAAGTATTTCATACGATTTCGGCCACCTGTATGGATTTTTTCGATGCTTTGCCTCCCAAAATTGAAAAAGGCAAAGGGGTTGTGGTTTTAAACCCTCCCTATGGCATCCGCCTTGGACGAGATATGGATATGACAAAATTTTTTAAAGAAATCGGTATCAAACTTCGTGCGGATTTCAAAGGGTGGCGAACAGGCATCATCTACCCGGAGCAAGGCTTGGGAAAATCTATGAATCTTTCACTTTCGCCCATGCCGCTTTTCCATGGAGGTTTGGACCTGCATGCAGGTATCGGCATCATTCCAGGTTAGCCAGCTTCATCCCAACAGGGGAAAAAAACAAAACCCATAGAAAATTTCTATAGGGTTGCAATTTCGCATCAAAATTATCATTTTGATTCTTCTGGTTGAACTGCCTATATTCAATGCCTATGGTCAGCATTGAACACATACTTGAACAAGGCTCTGGAAAAGTTAATGAAGACAGCCTGGTAATCGGCAACAATATTTATGGCGTGTTTGACGGAGCTACAAGCCTTGTGCCTGCCACACAAAACTGTTTGGAAAATCCCTCTGTAACAGGAGGTCTGCTGGCATCCACCATTGCCCGCGACACATTTGCCGGAAACCATTACTCTCTTACCAGACTGGCTCAATCAGCTAACCAGGCCATCATGGAAAAGATGGTAGCCAATGGCATTGATCTGAACCGGCCGGAACATCTCTGGAGCACCAGCGCTGCTGTTGTAAGACTCAAAGACAAATGTTTGGAGTGGTTTCGCACCGGGGATGCCCAGATCCTACTTCTCAATGAAAACGGCTCTCATACAGTCCTTGCCAGTCAGCCGGACCATGACTATGAAACCCTCGTCATGTTTAAAGACAGCCAGGACAACACATTGTCCAATCCTGTTTTAAAACGACAAGTGCTCAAGGTTAGAGCCGGCATGAATAAAAGATACGGGGTGCTTAACGGAGATCCCAATGCCATGAAATTTGCCACTAGTGGGAGTGTCGATCTAAAAGGTGTTGAAACGGTCCTTTTGTTCACTGACGGATTGAATCTGCCCAGTTCTGTCCCTTCTGTCCAAAAAAGTTTTGGAGAATTGGTAAACACTTACAGATCTTCCGGACTTTCCGGTCTACACAAAAAAATTCGGGATATTGAACAACAGGATCCTCTCCGGCGAAAATATCCAAGGTTCAAATGCCACGATGACATCGCGGCCATTGCCATCCGTATTAAGTAACAAAATTCTCTGCACCCAAATCCTACCCGACCCTATTTTCAGCTAAACAGCAGAATCCTGCAGAAGATAACACAGGTCATCTATCTAATTCGGCTCTCAAAAAATGCTTTATAATGTGGGTAGATTAACCATCATCATACTCAAATGAAGGCATTCAGTTTCAGCTCTTAGGCTCGTTTGTTCTAAGAAGACGGCATCAGGCGGATTTTTGCAAAAAATTCGGCAGCCGCTTCTTAGAATAAACGGGCCGGTATCTGTATATGGAATGCCCTTATTCACCAGACCAATCAGATTTTTTGAAAATGTTAGAAAATCTTTTTTGGATATCTGGTCGTGCAATCGATGTAGCAGTTTAAAAAATATGCTTCTTCATTATCGGTGTATGAATTGGCCGCACCGTCCAGGGTAAGAGTAAATGTTTTCGCACATTGGCCCCTTCGTGCGGCAGGGCGACCCAGGAGAAGAAATCCCCTTATGAGAAAATCATGAATGATTTTTACAAAATGATCATAAAACATTTACTCTTCCCCAGTTTCAATGGGAATTTCATGTTTAGATTCGCTATTTGTGGAAGCTACCGCAGAAAAGTAGACCTGCTCAATACGATCAAAAATCTTTGCCCAGGTATAAGGAGCAGCCCTTTTTGTAATACGCTCAAGATTCAGCGTGGGATTTTCCCTTATCTGCCTGATAACATTTGCCAATACCTCAGCTAATTTGCTCTCCAGTTCAGGCTCGTCTTTTTTAAACGGGCTATCCAGGGTTTCCAAAGGAGGAAGAGGAAAAAAATGCACCAGTTCATTATCTGGCGGGTTTAAAATTTCTTTGACACCCGGCAGGTCAGTACAGATCACCCTGCAGCCGCAAGCCAACGCTTCCATAAGAACCAATGGTACACCTTCAAAAAATGAAGGCAGTATAAACAAATGAGACTGCCCCATGAGTGCGGCCAGGTCACTATGACTCAATGTTCCGTGATAAACAGCCTTATCACCAAGTTGTTCAGCAAGTTCAAGGCAGGTTGCTTTTTCTTCTCCGCTGCCACCTCCTGCCAAGTGAAGACAAAATGGCAGGTCGTTTATTCGGTTCAAGCTTTTAAGCAGCCAGGGCAACCCTTTAGCCCGGCATAGTTTTCCGGCATAGACCATATGAATTACAGAGCCGGCAGGTTTTAACCCAGGCCGGAACAGAGACGCATCATATCCACCTGGCATGATGGGCACATTATCCTGTGCCAAATCAAACCGGTTACAGATTTGCTTTTGCTGGCTTTGGCCAAGCGACATAACCCTGTCAATTCCATTGAGAGAGGAACTGATCTTCTGACTAATATCAGGACAGAATT
>JAKSAU010000472.1 GCA_022361535.1 Desulfobacterales bacterium | reverse complement strand
GACCAAGGAACCGAATTTAAGCTTATTTTTGTTGATAAACGCTATCGGATTAAAACAGTACAGGAATGAGTCAGATTAATATTCTAATTGTAGAAGACGAATTTATTATTGCCGAAGATTTAAAGGAGTCGCTTACAGGATTGGGATACCATGTGATGGCTGTTGTCGATAATTTCGATGATGCAGTGCAACACATGGAAAGTAACCAGCCTGACATTGCCATTGTTGATATTATGATTAAGGGTGATAAAACCGGCATTGACCTCGGTATGTTCATCCGCAAGAATTACAAGTTCCCGTTTTTGTTCTTATCGAGTCACGCCGACAGTAAAACCGTTAGCGAGGCAAAACGCTGCAAACCGGATGCTTACCTGGTGAAACCTTTTAAAGAGAAGGAGATTTTTTCTTCCATTGAAATTGCCATGAGCAACTTTGCTCAAGGTGCATCAAACCATGAAGAGCAAAAAGAGATTGAAAATGTGGTGATTAAAGATTCTATTTTCATTAAAAAAGATAGCTTCTTTACCAAAGTACGACTTGCCAATATTCTCTTTATCAAATCGGAAGGAAACTACCTTGAACTATTTGTAGATGGTAAAAAGCGATTTGTAATTCGCTCAACCTTAAAAGATCTCCTCACCCACTTACCCGAGGATAAATTCTTGCAAACCCATAAATCATACGTGATTAATATCGAATTTATCGATTTAATTGCCCACACTTTTATTCAAATCGGTGACCATGAAGTACCTATATCTAAACATCGGAAAGAAGAAGTGATGCGTATGATGAAGATGTTTAGCTAGTTCTGAGGAACATGCTTAGCAAATCAGGTTACTTCAACAGCATATCCAAATCATCTTTAGTAAGTTGCTTTACAAATCCCTGCTCGGAACTTATAAGATCATCGGCCAATGCTTTTTTCTTTTTTTGTAGCTCTATTATTTTTTCTTCGACCGTATCTTTACAAATCATGCGGTAGGCGAATACTTTTTTTGTCTGCCCTATTCGATGTGCCCTGTCAATGGCCTGGTTCTCTACTGCCGGGTTCCACCATGGATCGACCATAAATACATAATCGGCACTTACCAGGTTGAGACCAAATCCTCCAGCTTTGAGGCTTATTAAAAACACTCGGTATTCGTCATCGTTTTCAAATCTATCAACTAGCTCCTGCCTGTTTTTGGTGCTACCGGTTAATTTTACATAGGG
>JAKSAU010000425.1 GCA_022361535.1 Desulfobacterales bacterium | reverse complement strand
GGAGATTAAATTTCAGAAAAGTGAGGAAGAGGAATAAGATGGAGTATTATCAGTCTGCTCTAAAAAAATGCGGGATGAGTATAATCGGAGTTTTTGTGGCGCTTTCCCTTTTGGCAGGGTGTGCAACTCATAAAGCCGAAAATGTGACGCCCGAAAGTGCTGTCAAGGCTCCTGAATCGAAACCTGATCAGGAGTTAGTTTCATCTTCCCCAAGATCTGTTGAAAAAATAACGGTCAGACCGGAGCAGGATGCATTAGAAGTCTGGATCCAAGGATCTGAGGCTTTAGAGTATACTTCCATAAAGCAATCCTTTCCTTTTGGAGTTTCCGTATACATGCCTGATGCAGAGTTGGGAACTAATTTCGAGCCTGAATCTGTTACTGACAACAGGATCAGCAGTGTAAAAGCCGGATATGCTGATAAAGATAAAACTACTGTAAAGGTTGAAATTCTATTAAACCAGGATTTACCTTATATCGTACAGGAAGATGGAAACCGTTTGGGTATTATACTTCAAGGCTCAGTTAAAAGTGAAGCCGCTGAATCTGCAGTAGCATATGGTATTGAAACTTCCGATACGGTCGAAGGGGCTCCTGTAGAAGAAGGAAAAATAGTCATTCCAACCACAACTGCAAATTTGACAAATATAGAATTTGAAACCAAAGAAACCGGCCATTCAGACATAAAAATTAAAACAGATCATCCTGTTCGTTACGAAACCTTACAAGGGGGTGGAGACGAACTCCATTTGATTTTATATGATACAAAAATTCCAGTTCACCACCAAAGACCTTTGCTTACCCGGTATTTTAACTCTGCTGTAGAGCGTGTGGATCCTGAGCCGAACCCTGAAAATATAAACGATACACGGGTGAAGATAAAGATTAGAGACCAGGTGCCTTTCAGAGTAGTGCAGACTAAAGCTGGTATTCACATGAGTTTTGAACCCTCATCTGTTCAGCCGCCTGAGTTTGTAAAAGCAAAAAAGAGTGTGATATCTGGACAAAAGACACTTGTTGCAAGTCTTGATGAGAGTCCTCAATCACCAAACCGTGGGCTGGCAGCAGTTCCTGCGCAAGGTGCTGGAGCTATGAGCACACAACCTCAAATGTCATATCCACAACCAGACCCTCTCTTGAACCCTTCTTCTGTCCGATATACCGGTGAAAAAATCAAACTGGATTTTTACGAAACAGATATCAAAAATGTATTTAGGATCCTAAGAAGTGTAAGTGGGTTGAACTTTGCTATTGATAAAAATGTGACTGGGAAAGTAACCCTGAGTCTTGAGGAACCAGTTCCCTGGGATCAGGTTATGGATCTTGTTTTAAAAATGAATGGTCTTGGTAAAAAAATGGAAGGTAATGTTGTACGTATCGCAACAATAGAGACCATTGCAAAAGAAGAGCAGGAAGTCCAGGATGCCATAGCAGCCCGGAAAAAATCCGAAGAGCAGAAAAAAGCTCTTGAGCCTTTGATTACTGAGTATATTCCCATCAATTATTCAGATGCAAATAAGGATATTGAACCTCATGTCACCAAAATTTTGACTCCAGATCGGGGAAAAATATCAGTTGATACCAGAACCAATATGGTCATATTAACCGACACCCAGGCGGTCATTGATCAAGCCCATGATCTAATATACCGCTTAGATAAGGTGACGCCTCAGATTATGATTGAAGCTAAGATTGTAGAAGTTACAAAAGAATTCTCAAGAAGCTTTGGCATCAATTGGAATCTGTCTAATGATTCCACTATAACCTCAGGATTTGTAGATGATTTTAGTGTAGCTGTTAATAGTGCCACGCAAATTGGTATTGCTGGAGATTTTACGTTTTTTGGCCTGTTAGGGTCATCTAGGACGGCTTTGAATGCGCAACTTGAGGCATCAGAGGAGCAGGGCGACGTTCGGGTTGTTTCCTCGCCCAGAATATTGACTTTGGATAATAAAGAGGCAATGATCAAACAAGGGCAGGAATACGCTTATTTAGAGCGTGACGACTCTGGTGGATCATCTGTTGCATTTAAAGATATTGATTTACTTCTTGAGGTCACACCACATGTAACCCCAGATAATAGGATCTCAATGACGGTGCATGTAACCAAAAACGATATCGCCAGCTTCAGCTCTGACGGAACCCCGAATTTATCCACTAACGAAGCTACGACAGAGTTGCTTGTGAATAATAACGATACTGTTGTAATCGGTGGTGTTATTAAAACAACACAGAGCAAGGATGACGACGGAATTCCATTCTTAACCGGAATTCCTGGATTGGGTTATCTTTTTTCAACTAAATCAGAATCAGATGATAGAAACGAATTGCTGATTTTTTTAACCCCTTCTATTGTGCAGCTTGAACAAAAAAGGCATATTTCGAACTAGTATTCACTTTAATACAAAGAATAAATTAAAAGTATAGAACCCTGGATCTGTGGAAGAACAGATCCAGGGTTTTTTATAAGGTATCTTTCTACTTCATAATGAGCCTGTCATTTAAAGAAATGCTTACTTATAAGATCTTGTGGAATGTTGGGTCTATTACTTTCGCTTGTCTTGATATTAAAATATTTACTTTTCAGAGGGAAATATTGGAAGCAATGGTAACCCTATACAAATCCAATAAAAAAGTGATGTAAACCCTGTCGATTGCATCACGCTCATTTATAACAGTTGCAATACTGTTTTTCATTTTGAACATCGAACTACCGATTCATTGAGTAGATCCGATCAGGCAATCCTTTTAGCGGTCACTATAAGTATTGGCACTTATCCAATACACACATCATATTCATATTAGTCTTTCAGTAAGATTATGACATGTAAAGTATCCTTCTTATTTTATTTCGAATAAGCGTTCTTCAGCTTTACGGTATAAACTTGAGTTTTCAGGAGAAAGCTGTAAAACCAACTGCCAGGCTTTTACTGCCTGTCTGAGTTGGCCTTTTGTTTCATAGCACTGGGCCAGGTCTGCATGCAAAATAGGAACATTTGGGGTTCGCCTAAGATTTTTATGGAGATACGAAATTGCCCTATCTGTTTGACCTGTACGAATGTAGACTTGGGTCAGCCCATGTATTGCTGTGGTGAATCCAGGCTTTTCGTCAATAGCTTTTAAAAAGAAAGATTGGGCTTTGGGATAGTTTTTTTTGCCTAAATAAGCCCATCCGATATTGGCAAGAGGGAAATGCGGGGTGGCATATATCAAATCATCTAATACAAGAGTGAATTTTGCAATTGCGGTATCCCACTCTTCTTGTCGCAGATAGGCTGCCCCAAGATTATTAAGTGCATCAGTATAGTCCGGTTTAAGAGATAGGGCTTTGTCAAAGGCTGGAATTGCCATGTCGTAGCGTTTTTTTCCCATATAGGCGAGGCCTAAGCTGTTTTGAATATATGGACTCTTAGGGTCTATTTTTTCGGCTTCCAGTAGCTTAGTAAGTGCCGCAGTGTAATCCCCTTGTGATTGGAATGCATCCCCTTCCTTCTTAATGGCCTGGGCGATTTTAGTCTTTTTCTGTTGATCCTGCGTACTAGACGTACAAGAAGCAAAAAAGAAGATAAAGATAAGCAGGATTAGTTTGGTTTTCATAATGCAGGTTCCTTATCCAATATCAATAAACTTATTCCCTCATCGCCTAAAAAGGACCTGGCCTTTTCTAAAAGAGGTGTGCGGGTGATAAAGTGTCTGTCTGTTTCTTTTGAAGTATATATACCCGGTATGGTTTCAACTCGACCTTCTGTGTTAAATGATGGGTTTTTCCAACACTCATACCCTAATTCCGAAAAGAGCAATAGACAAGTTTCCTCAAAGGTCATGTCCGGGGAAAGATTAATGATTTTGTAGCCCTGTTCTTTGATAACCTCTAACGCTATCCCGTAAACACTACCGGTATTGACAAGGATATCAGGGGACATTTCATGAGTAATCCGCCCTAAAGATACAGTCATATCAACTTTGTTTAATGAAACCGGAAAATTGGCCTCAGTTTCGTACGAATAAGGTGTGATTTCCAAAAGGCGTTTGACTAGCTCTTTTTGGGACTTGGGTACATCGTCCATGGATTCCTTGTTTAAAAAAAGGGCTGTCCTGGAAAGTGCCGTGTCAAGTTCCTGAAGGCGTAGTTCTTGCCAATATGCCTTCATTGCTTCCACTAAATCCTTGTCCAAAGCCTCAGCTGAAGTATCCGGCGGCAATATTAGAGTTTTTTGACCGGTATCTTCATCTATAACTGGAGTTTTGGATAGATCCAGGGCTTTTGGGGCACCTCCTTGTTTACCAGGAAAATACATCTTTCCTTCGTGCATAAGCCGGCCCTGGATAAGCTGGGCATAGCGTTTTAGACGGCTTATATCCCTTTGTGAAAGAACCGGCAGTGGTTTGTTGGAACTCTGTTTGTCTAACGCTTTTTGAGCTTGGCCCTCTAACTGGCTGGAGGCCTCCGGCATTCCCTGGACCAAAAGATTCTCAAACCACGGTTGAGTTAGAATCTCCGGGTCTGGGATCAATACGTGAGCACCGGAATAGATCCGGTTGATATCCTTTATTTCCGGATTGAGTTGAGTGAATGTCTTTTCCCCGACTTCGGAAACTGCTCCGCTCTTTTTTAGAAATTCTTTTGGCAACAGTTGAGATACCGTGTCTCCGGATTGGACTTCATGTTTTCGAATGAATTCTGCCAAAGCCTTTTCGTCTAACCCAAGGGAAAATTCAAGGACGGGAACCTCTACAACACCATCTTCCTTTTGCTCGTAGGCGTCTTTATTTACGATCTTGAGAGGGATAACGATTTCACTGCCTGGTGTAATGGCATCAATATTATTAAGCTGAGGATTAATCTCCTTGAAAATTTTTAAAAATTTAGGAAAGTCAGATGCTGATATTTCGCCTTTTTGACGAAATATTTTATATAGCCAGTCATCTTTCTTTACTTGATAAGGCTCACATAAGTAATCCTGGTTTTCATAAGTATAAATAGTGTATTGTTTATAGTGAGTTTTAACCCCTTCCGACAATAAGGATAGAGGGCAGCATAGGTTTAATATACTAATGGTGATAATGGTTAGTATGTTTGTCGACAGGGGTTTCATTTATTATAGACCCAAACGTTTTGCGATTTTGACAGATACATCTTCAACAAATTGCTTAAACTCAGAAGCACCAAGCCGTTTCTCTTGTGACGGAATCAGATCCGGGTTATCCGGCGAAATCAGATCCGGTAGATTGATAAAACTATCTTTCGGCGAAATTTCATAGGCGTCAGAAAGTTCCTTTTTAAAATAAAGATTCTGAAATCCTGAAAATTTAATAGCATGGGCTGTAGCATCCAAAATAGCGGTTTCCTTTTCTTTAATCAAACCCATATTTTTTGCACGAACCATACCAGCAAGACACTCTCCACCCTGAGTACATGATATATGACCATTTTTGTTGGCAGTAAGCTGCCAATCCATGATTTCTTGTTCTTTGACTTGAACGACGAAAACATTACGGCAATCGCTTGCGGTATCATATTCTTGTGCAATTTTTATTACCCTCGGCATTGAAACAGGATTACCAATCATGGCAGCCTGGGCCACGCTCGGTTTTGTGTCTACCGGTATAAATTTTCGTTTGTCTTGTTCCGGCTCAAGATAGTATCGGTAAACCGGATCTGCATGTTCCGACTGTACGCCAATAATTTTGGGTAGTGTTTTTATAATACCGGCTGAATGAAATTTTAAAAAGCCGTTCATCACAGCTGAAATGTTTCCTGCATTTCCAATAGGTACTATAACAACTTTTCCAGCCATATCCCATTCAAAATCCTGGGCGATTTCATATGAGTAAGATTCCTGACCAAGAATGCGCCAAGCATTTTTAGAGTTTAGTAATACAACAGGGTATTGGGAGGACAAGTGTTCTACGATTTTCATACAGTCATCAAATACCCCTGGTATTTCAAATACATTGGCACCGCTGCCAAGGGGCTGTGCCAATTGCGCAGAGGTAACCTTTTTGTGGGGCAGCAGAACTGCAGATTTAACCAATGGTGCCAGGTATGAGGCATATAGTGCAGCAGCTGCTGAAGTATCTCCAGTGGACGCACAAACCGAAATCACATCTGAGACTGCTCCCTGATCAATGAGATATTTAATGCTGGAAAGGGCAGAAGCCATGCCTCTGTCTTTGAAGGAGGCGCTAGGATTCTGACCGTCATTCTTATAATAGAAGTTTGCGCCTGTTGCTTGCTGAAGTCTTTCATTTGCTTCAACAACCGGGGTGTGGCCTTCGCCCAAGTACAAAATTGATTCAAGCGGGATGGATGGTCCGATGAATTCGTGGTATCTGTAGATTCCTTTAAGTGCAGGTATCTTCAGCATTTTCCGGTAATCAAAAATCTTCTGCCACGTCTCTCCTGAGATATCATTGAGCCGGGCTTTGTTCCGGTCATGAATTAACAAAACCTGGTTGCAGTCTGGACAAACATAAAGCAGCTTTTCTATCCCATATTCAGCATCGCAGCCCAGGCATTTATAGTAAAGTTCTCCTTTGGGCTCGGGAATAATATAAGGCCTGATGTCTTCAGGAAAAAAATTAAGATTCATTTTCAATTACCTTCTGGCCTCCCATATACGGAACAAGGGCTTCCGGCACTTTTACTGTACCGTCTTCCTGCTGGTAGTTTTCAAGAATAGCTGCAAAAGTCCTTCCTACTGCCAACCCTGATCCATTAAGGGTATGACAAAATTCCGGTTTTTTTGCATTTTTACGTTTAAATCTAATATTGGCGCGTCTGGCTTGGAAATCTAAACAATTTGAGCAAGAAGATATCTCACGGTATTTATCCTGGCCTGGCATCCAAACTTCAATGTCATAGGTTTTGGTTGCAGAAAACCCTAAATCTCCTGTGCATAGAGTGACAACCTGGTAGGGCAGTTCCAGTCGCTGGAGTATGGTTTCGGCGTTCGCAAGCAATGATTCAAGCTCATCAAAGGAGGTATCAGGCGAAGTAACTTTTACCATTTCTACTTTGTTGAACTGATGCTGCCTGATCAATCCCTTGGTATCCCTGCCGTAAGAACCTGCTTCAGACCTGAAACAAGGCGTGTAGGCTGTAAACTTCAATGGCAGTCTTGATTCATCCAGGATTTCTTTAGCATAGATATTGGTTACAGGTACTTCAGAGGTGGGAATCAGGTAATAATCCCAGCCATCCAGTTTGAAGAGGTCTTCTTCGAATTTAGGCAACTGTCCGGTACCTGTCATGGTGTCCCTGTTTACGATAAATGGAGGGAGTGCTTCTTTATAACCGTGTTCCCGGGTATGAATATCCAGCATAAAATTGATCAAGGCTCTTTCCAGGCGCGCGCCTGATCCAAGATAAAGAGGAAAACGTGAACCGGCAAGCTTGGTCGCCCGCCCTAAATCCAGGATGCCTAAATCTTCACCTATGTCAGCATGATCCTTGATTTTAAATTCGAAAGCCCTTGGTGTGCCCCAGGTTTTCTCTAGCCTGTTTTCAGTATCGTCTTTTCCTTTTGGTACGTCTTCGTGAGGGAGATTTGGTAAGGAAATGAGAAAGTCTTTTATTTTAGCTTCCGAATCACTTAAAAGTTTGTCTAACTCTTTTATCCGGTCTGCCACTTTTCTCATTTTTTCAATGCTGGGTTGGGCATCTTCGCCGGCTCGCTTCATCTTTGCAATATCATCAGAAACAGTATTTCTTTGATGTCTTAATTCTTCAATTTCAAGTAAAAGTGCTTTTCTTTTTTCCTCATTTTCAAGAAAACTTGAAAAGTCAATATTAGCTCCCCGTTTTTCCATGCCTTGTTTCACGGCATCCAGGTCATTTTTTATCTGTTTTATATCCAGCATGTTTTGTTTTAGTCCTGCATGATTAATTAGGTTGAAATGTAGGTGTTTATAAGATTATTCACAATTCTACTCAGATAACATGGGCCATGTAAACAGTCAATGATTATTGCCGGTTGACAATTGTCCGCCAGTGTATAATATTTTTTCAAAACTTTTTGCTAAACCAAAGGAAATACAACTATGGATGAAATGAAAAACGGAAAAAGTAGTATATTGGCACAGGTGGCAAACCGTATGGATGACTTGTCGCCGGAGGCGTTGGAGGAAAAATACCAGACGGTAGAAGGAAAATTGTTTGAATTTGCTAATTTCCTGGAGGCACAGCAAGCATTCCTTTATACTCCTGCAAGCACGGAAATCCCCACCGAGGCCATCATCCGAAAAACTCTTGAAATTGAAAAAGGTGTCATTCTGCCAATGTTTACAGATGCTAAAAATGCCTTTAATCTGTATAAAATAAGTGATTATGATAAAGACTTGGTGATGAATGCCAATGATATACTTGAGCCCAATCCTGAACGTTGCAAGAAAATTGCGCTGGATGATGTAGATATAGCTATTATTCCCGGACTTGCCTTTGATGATAAAGGCGGGCGGGTTGGATTCGGCAATAATTACTATTCCAAGCTGATAACCAAGCTTCCTGAAACCTGCCGGAAAGTTGCGCTGGCTTATGAAGAGCAAATCGTTGACCAGATTCAAATGGAGTCCAGGAAATTCACTGTGGATATTATTATTACAGATACCCGTGTGATCTATAAGATATAGTAATTGAAGGTGAGCAGTCTAGTTGTTTCTGCCGGGTTCTTTGGCTGTCAGGCCGTGAACCCGGCTTTTATATCCGCACAGCAAGTTAACTGGAGTTTTCCGTTTTTCATCCAGGAAAAGCTATACTTAAGGTTTCTACTCGAGTTTTTTATCTGCTAAATTTTGAGATTAATCATTTCGAAGCGCCTGCCTGAATGAGCTTAAATCTTCGCTCTTCCCCATAACAATTAAAGTGTCTCCCGGCTGAATAAGAGTTTCAAAATGAGGTGCAAAATCCATATGGTCATGGGCATCTTGGATGGCGATTATAATTAAATTGAAATCCTGACGGATTCCGGAGTCTTTTAGGGCTTTGCCTGCATACTCTGAAGCTTTGGGTACAAAAGCTTCTTCGATCTGGATGGCATCGCTTTTGCGTGACACTGCGGTATCTAAAAAATTAGATACAGTTGGTCTTAACAGTTTTAACCCCATGGAAACCGCCCCTGTATCATATGGGGATTCCACCCGGTTAGCCCCTGCAACAATCAATTTTTTCCTCACTTTAGGGCTTGATGCCCGGGCCATGATATAAATATCGGGATTTAACTGCCTGGCTGTAAGAACCAAAAAAACATTGGCTGTATCTGTGGCAAGGGCTGCAACTAATGTCCTTGCTTTTCCAATTCCAGCCTTTTCAAGAATTTCCTCATTTGAGGCATCACCAATAAGGTAGTGTGCTTTATCCCTTTCAAGGACAGGCATTAGCTTTTCACTTTTTTCGACTACTACGATATCTTCTGTGTCTTCTCGAATGAAGTTACAAAGAACTCTGCCAATGCGGCCATAACCACAGACGATATAATGGTCTTTCATTTTTTTGATCTTATTGTCCAAGCGTTGCCTCCCAAGCAAAGTTTTGATTTCACCTTCTACAACCGAACCGATGACCACACCGCCCAGGTAAAGAAAATAACCTACACCTGTAAAAATTAGGAACATGGTATATAGACGCCCGGCATCTGATTGCTCTTGAACTTCCAAAAAACCAACTGTGCTCAAGGTTATAGACGTCATATAAGCGGCATCCAACATATCCCAGCCTTCAATGACCATATAGCCGAGGGTGCCGCCTATAAAAATCAACACAGCAATGAGCACCGCAATTTCCAATTTCAGGATGTTATTCATGACAGCTATAATTACTTATCCCTGATCTAAATTGCAAGTTAAAGATTTGGGTAAACCCCTTATCAACTATCTGTTTGCACCTGTCTAACTCTTCTTCCAAATGCTTGACGCCCCCTGTGGTTACTGATATTAAGGGTGGATGATCGACGAACCTAAGAAATTTTCCCGCTGGCGCAGGGATATGGTGGAGAACCAGATTGCTGCCCGTGGGATTACCGACCCCTTGGTGATCCGGGCAATGACAGAAGTGCCCCGTCATCTTTTTGTTAGTGAAGCCCTTGTAGACAGTGCATATGGAGATTTCCCCCTTCCCATTGGTGAAGGTCAGACTATTTCCCAACCGTTTATAATTGCAGAAATGACCCAGAGTCTTGGGCTTAACGGGTCAGAACGGGTATTGGAAATTGGAACCGGTTCCGGCTACCAGGCAGCCGTACTT
The DNA here is from genome assembly GCA_022361535.1 of Desulfobacterales bacterium. The sequence continues at coordinate 1,947 of JAKSAU010000425.1, read as the reverse complement.
TCCAAGATCGTGTATAAAGTATATACCATTGAACGGAACAATACCCTGTACCTTCAAACCAGGAAATTGTTCGACCGCCTAAAATACCATAATATTGTGACGCGTTACTCCGACGGAACCCAGGGTTGGAAGGCCGAAAGCCCGTTTGACGCCGTCATTGTAACTGCAGGCGGCAACCAGATTCCTGCCCCTTTGGTGGATCAGCTTGCCTTAGGCGGAAGATTGGTTATACCTGTAGGCGGCCTGCATGTACAGGAATTAGTTAGAGTAGAAAAAACAAAGACCGGTATAAAAACAACCAACCTGGGTGGCTGCCGCTTTGTTAAACTCATTGGAGAGCATGGGTGGCAGGATTAACCTCTATGAAGTATCTCAAGTTTCTTTAACATGTTACAATCCGTTTCTTTATCAGCAACTATAAAAGAATTAATGATGGGGTTTTGCTTAGGCGTTGCTAACATCATTCCAGGTGTATCAGGCGGCACCTTTCTGCTTGTTTTTGGTATTTACGAACGGGTTTTTTCCATATTAAATCAAATAAACAAAGGCTTCATCCTACAATCAGGTAGACTGGTTAAGGCTATGGGGAAATCCATGGGAACAAGGGGAACCGCAAGAGAACTGATATGTTTTTTTCGTGAAACCGGTTTCTTATTCCTGTTAAAATTGGGGGTAGGCGCAGTAATTGCAATTTTAGGATTGTCCGGCCTGATGAAGTTTCTTTTGGTTAATCATTTTTCCATAACCTATGCGTTGTTCTTTGGATTGATACTGATTTCGGTCATTATCCCTGTAAGGATGCTCAAGCGCTTTGATGCAGGAACAGTATTTTGGCTGTTATTGGGTGCAGTGCTTACAGTTGCTGTCACTTGGATGGTCAATCCGTATGATAAAATCAAAATGAAATCCGATTATTTAGAGCAGGAATATAGTGTCGCTTTGGAAACAGGCCAAACTGGTAAATTGGAAAAAGAGACCGCTACAGACTCTCCTTCATTTAGGTTTACAGGAAGATATTCCCCTGCCGAGTATTTGTATATAGGTTTATGTGGGGCATTGGCTATTTCGGCTACAGTGCTGCCCGGTATCAGCGGGTCACTGGTGCTTATTTTAATGGGATCATATTTTGATGTGATTTCAGCTATATCTGCTTTAAGGACCCTTAATCTTGATACGATGGCTTTTTTAGGGATATTCAGTCTGGGTGTCGGGTTTGGGGGATTGTTGTTCGCCCGCTTAGTCAGTTTTGTACTTTCCCGTTATTACAACGTTACTATGGCCTTTTTGATCGGGTTAATGGTTGGCTCTCTTTATGCGCTATGGCCTTTTAAGCAGACTATTGTCATGGCCCGGCAATACGTGCAACAGGCCGGGCAAGTGATTGCCTTGGAAAATGTTGTCGTTCAGACAAATATCAATATCCTTCCGGGAAAAGACGATCCTGTTTTATCCGCTCTACTGTTCTTTATTGTGGGGTGTGTTATTATGCTCGGGTTTATTCGTATCGAATCATCCAAAGAATAAGCAAAATTCTTGTTACAGATAGAGATGAGTATCAGCTTGAATTAGATGGGAGTATTACCTTGCTGCCGATTATGGTTTGATTTTAAGCCCGTTGAGAATCAGCCCAATTGCAAACCGCGTATTTTCTTCGATAGCCTGAAGCTTGTCTAATGCTCCCGGATCTATTCCGGTTTTCAGTTCGTGTAAGTGTTCGTTTTTCAGACTATTTGATACCGAAAGAATGATGGATGCAGTCTTTTTGGTATTCACTTCCTGAATAGCATGTTTAGCCAAGGCCTGATCAAGAATCTCTTTAATCAAGTCCGTTTCTCGATTTAGAAAACGGATGGCCAGTTCCCGGAATATGGGCTGAAATTTGAGTTGTTCTGCGGTCTGGATCGAAAGATTGTGCAGATTTACGGTTTGCTGGAAATATTTGTGTCG